>NZ_UQGV01000037.1 GCF_900540665.1 uncultured Catenibacterium sp.
TTTTAAAAATTTATTCATAGTCCGCTAGCCTCCTTAAATGCTGATTCATTCATGATTGAAATACCAAGATCAACTGCTTTCGTATATTTAGATCCTGGATTTTCCCCAACAATCACTAAATCTGTTTTCTTTGATACACTACCTGTGACATTCGCACCCTGACTTGTTAGATAATCTTTAATCTGTTTTCTTGTCATAAGTGTTAATGTACCAGTAATAACGACTGTCTTATCTCTAAATGGATTATCACCTTCCTGACGGACTTTTAAATAATCCATATTGAGTCCTAACTCCTTCAAATGGGCAATCATCTCTAAATTACGTTCATTACGTTTAAATGCTGCAAGAGAAGAAGCAATTGTATCACCTACATCCTTAATACTTGTTAATTGTACATAATTCGCATTAAGAAGTGCATCCATTGAACCAAAGTGATAAGCAAGTGTATCTGCCATCTTTGCTCCAATTCCTTTAATACCTAAACCAAATAAAAGCTTTTCTAGAGAATTGGCTTTACTATTCTCAATCGCTTCTAAGAGTTTATCCATGGATTTCTTCCCAAAACCTTCAATATCCATGATTTCTTTTTCATGTACACCAAGATGATAAATATCTTCAATACATGTCACAAAACCTAAGTTATAGAACTGTTCAATGATCTTATCACCAAGTCCATCAATATTCATTGCTTCACGACTTGCAAAATGGATCAGCTTCTCAATCTTCTTTGAGTCGCATTCTTCATTCATGCAATAATAAGCTGCTTCATTAGGTTTTCTTACAAGTGGAGAACCACACTTAGGACATACCGTAATCATCTTAAAAGGTATTTCATGACCCGTACGTCTTTCTTTAATAGCAGAAACAACCTCAGGGATGACATCTCCTGCTTTTCTTACAATAACATCATCACCTATACGAATATCTTTGCGTATACAATTATCTTCATTATGAAGTGTAGCACGCTGTACGAGTGAACCAGCAACACGTACCGGCTCTAAGACTGCATTAGGTGTAATCTGTCCTGTACGTCCAATAGTAAAGATAATATCCTTAAGTTTTGTAATAACTTCTTCTGCTGGGAACTTATAAGCAATAGCCCATTTAGGCACCTTTGCTGTATAGCCCAGTCTTCTTTGTGAATCAAGATCATTGACCTTAATAACCACACCATCAATATCATAAGGAAGTGTTGGTCTTAGTTTTGCTACTTCTTCAATATAGTTCCATACTTCCTGAATAGTCTTGCATTTACGTGTATAAGGATTTGTCTTAAATCCAAGATCCTTTATTTTCTCTAAGCATTCATAATGTGTAGAAGCATTGAGCTGTGACGCTTCTGGCACATGATATAAGAAAGCATCAAGTCCTCTTTTTGCTGCCACACGGCTGTCTAACTGTCTAATACTGCCCGCTGCTGCATTACGACAATTCGCAAAGAGAGGAAGACCTGCATCAGTACGCTCTTCATTTAATCTTTCCAATGCCTTTTTAGGCATGATGATTTCACCACGTACTTCTAGTGGTCCTTTAAAATCAATATGAAGAGGAATAGAACGGATAGTCTTTACGTTGTGTGTAATATCTTCACCCACAATCCCGTTTCCTCTTGTTGCACCATACTGCAGAACTCCATCCTGATATATAAGTGACACGGATAACCCATCCAATTTGAGTTCACATATATATTCTGGATTAGGAATCACATCTGTGACACGATCATTGAAGGTATAGACTTCATCTTCATTAAAGATATCACCAAGTGACATCATCATACGCTGATGTGTCACCTTCTTGAAACCTTCTAATACTTCTCCACCCACTCTCTGGCTAGGAGAATCTGTTGTAATCCAGGCAGGATTAGCCTGTTCAATACAGATTAATTCTTCCATTAAACGGTCATATTCCTGGTCACTTACAGTAGGATTGTCCTGTACATAGTATTCATAGTTATATTTATTTAATAAGGCTTTTAATTCATTAAGTCTTTCAAATGACATCTTACTCATTCCTTTTCTTTTGGTATTATAACAAAATTCTCACGATAATAAAACCGAAAATCAGTTTGATAAGCGCTTTAAAGCATGATGACCTCCCATTAAAGTCTTGATTCCATGAGGAACTTCAAAGGCAACATCAACAAGTGGTCCATTGACTTTGACAACAACACCCTTACCAAATATATCATGATCGACTAAATCTCCGACCTTCCAATCACTCACGCCGTTATCTCCAATTAAATCTGTATAAGATTCATGAACATAATTACGTGTCTTAAACTTTGAAGGCCTTCCTACATGTTCAACATGGTCGCGTCCTATTTCATCTACAAATCGAGATGTAACCTTAGGAGATTGAGACACAAAGCTAAATCCTTGGCTATCAGTGAGATAAAGACGCTTTTTAGCACGTGTAAAGGCAACATAAGCCAGTCTTCTTTCTTCCTCTAATCCTTCATCTCCCCCTTCACTCATTGTTCTTTCAGAAGGGAAAATGCCTTCAGAGAGGCCTGATACAAAGACATAGTCAAACTCTAGTCCTTTAGCCATATGAATACTCATAAGTGAAACATAATCACCTGTACTATTTTCATCCTGAGATGTATAAAGCGCAATATCCTGTAAATAAGATTCAAAGTCAGGTGTTTCTGGATGTGTATTGACATAAGTATCAATAGAATTCTTTAATTCCATCAAGTTTTCAATACGGTTATCTTCCTGTCCATCCTTCATCAGTTTCAAATAACCAGTATCTTTTAATAAATCTTCATAAGTATCAGCAAGACTCTTATCAGACACTCTTGCTTTTTCAATCACTTCTACAAGTTCTTTTAGTCCTTTTTTCGCCTTGCCGCCTATACCTGTTTCATCTAGGAAGAAGCAGACTGCTTCATAATTAGAAACACCATGTCTTGTAGCTGTTAATGTGATCTTTTCTAATGTTTTTGCACCAATTCCTCGAGAAGGTGTGTTGACAACACGTTCAAATGAAAGATCATCCCCCATGACTACAAGTCTAATATAGCTTAAAGCATCTTTGACTTCTTTACGGTTAAAGAATTTTAATCCACCAAAGATCTTATAAGGAATCTGTCTGCGAATCATCTCCTGTTCAATAGAACGAGATAAATAATTCGCACGATAGAATACCGCAATATGGGATTCAGACACACCGGATTGTGTAATCTTCTGGATTGTATCACAGATATATTTTGATTCTGCATCTTCACTTACTGCCGCATAATGAATGACTTTATCTCCTTCTTCTAATTCAGAGAATAAGTCTTTTTCTAATCTGTTCTTGTTTTTCTTAATAAGATTATTGGAGATATCAAGGATTGTTTTAGTAGAACGATAGTTCTGATCTAATATAACTGTTTTCACATTTTGATAGTCTTTATCAAAGTTCATGATATAGTTCACATCACTGCCTCTAAAAGAATAGATTGTCTGATCTGGATCTCCTACAACACAGATAATAGAATCCTGGGCAAAATAATGAATCAGATTATACTCAATAGAACCTACATCCTGGAATTCATCCACATGAACAAACTGATAACGTCTAGACCATCTAGATACAATATCAGGATTATCCTGGAAGATCTTTAGTGTATTTATAAGAAGATCATCAAAGTCCATCATATTGTGATCTTCTTTATATTTTTCATACATAGCATAAATTTCTGCTTTATGTTTTTCTCCTGGCATATTACCTGCAAGCTGTACTGCTTTGGCAGGAGAAACAAAGTTGACCTTATATGAAGAGATATAGTTTATCATAGATTTAATACTAATTGATTTCTGGTCTATTTCTTTTTCTTTATATAACTTTTTAATAAGTGATTTCTGGTCTTCTTCATCCATAATGATGAAGTTATGAGGATAACCAATGGCTGTAGAATGTTGTCTTAGTACGCGTACACATAAAGAGTGGATGGTACAGATTGTTGTACCTAAAGATGTACCTAGAATGTTTTCTACTCTTGTCTTCATTTCATTGGCTGCTTTATTAGTAAATGTGATAGCGAGAATGTTATGAGGATTAACTCCTACTTCTTCAATTAAATATGCAATACGATATGTGACAACACGTGTTTTTCCTGAACCCGCACCAGCAATGATTCTTAAGTGTCCATCTAGATAAGTAGCTGCTTCTAGCTGTTTAGGGTTTAATAATTGACTAAGTTCCATATTTCAAATCCTCCTTATTCGCACCACTTAATATAACATAAAAAAGAGTGCTAAGCACTCTTTATTTATATTGATGTGATTTTCCGATAATATCAGTGATGTTTTCAATGCCCATTGCATCAAGTTCATCATTCATTTCCTGGATGATACGAGGACATGCATATGGATCTACTAAGTTGGCGCATCCAACCTGCACAGCACTTGCACCTGCAATCATCATTTCAATCGCATCTCTACCAGTAGAAATACCACCCATACCGATTACTGGAATATTAACAGCCTGAGAGACCTGATAAACCATTCTTAATGCAACAGGGAAGATTGCTGGTCCTGAATAACCACCTGTCTTGTTCGCAATAATAGGTTTACCTGAACGGATATCAAAACGCATACCTACTAAAGTATTGATCATTGAGATACCATCTGCACCTGCTTCTTCTACTGCTTTCGCAATCGCAACAATATCAGTTACGTTTGGAGATAATTTAACATAAAGTGGTTTAGTGATGACAGCCTTTACTGCACGAGTCACTTCTGCTGCCATAGCAGGATCAGTGCCAATGGCCATTCCTCCTGCATGAACGTTCGGACAGCTGATATTTAATTCTAATGCCCCAATACAGTCTTCTTTAGTTAATTTTGCAGCAGTCTGTACATAATCATCAATACAGCTTCCACCGATATTCGCAATTGCCTTACCTGAATAAACTTCTCTTAGTTTGACTAATTCAGTTTTTATAACTTCATCAACACCTGGATTCTGTAAACCAATCGCATTTAATAAACCAGAAGGTCCTTCCGCAATACGTGGAAGTGGGTTACCATAACGTGGTTCAAGTGTTGTACCCTTTAAACTCATAGAGCCTAATACATTAATATCATAGAACTTAGTGAATTCATAACCAAATCCAAAAGTCCCACTTGCTGGAATAACAGGATTCTTCATATCAAGTCCTGGTAGTTTTACAGATAAATTAGCCATTGATAATCACCTCATCTGAAGAAAGAACTGGTCCTTCTACACAAATTCTCTTATATGGTTTAGTTTTTACTTTACATGAACATCCCATGCAGGCACCAAAGCCACATCCCATTCTTGCTTCAAAAGAAAGAGAACCATTATCTGGGAAGTTCTTTACTAATGCATCTAACATTGGTTCTGGACCACATGCATAGTAATGATCAAATGTTAAATTATTTTCTTTAATGGCATCAATGACTGTACCCTTAGTACCACAAGTGCCATCCATTGTAGAAATATAAGTAGGACAAAGCTTCTTGAATTCTTCTTCGTAGAAGACATCATAAGAACCATTGAAACCTAATACTGCAGAGACCTTAACACCCTTTGCGATAAGTCTTTTTGCAAGACCATACATAGGAGGTGTACCACTTCCGCCACCTACTACAATTACTTCATTATAATCAGTATCAGTAAAACCATTACCTAGACCAATTAATACATCTAGTTTTTCTCCTGGTTTCTTTTCTGAAAGAATCTTAGTTCCTTCACCTCTGATACGATAGATGAGTTTAATATGTGTATCATCATAATCTAAAATACTCATTGGTCTTCTTAAGTATGGCTGAAGTGAGTCATTGATCTTAATATTGATGAACTGCCCAGGTGCTGTAATAAAAGAAGCCCCTTCTCCTTCAAGTTCCATTTCAAATAGACCAGGAATTAATTCTTTATTGTAGTTGATTGTAAGAAAATCCTGATAATTCTTCATTTTATTCCTCCACTAATAATTGTCCATCGACAATATTCATAATTAATTCACCTTTTACTTTCCATCCTAAAAAAGGTGTATTGCATGCTTTAGATTTTAAATCTTCTTCTTTGATTGTATATTCCTTATTTAGGTCAAAGGCACATAGATCAGCCTTCATACCTTCTTCAATAGAAGCATCTAGGTTAAGTGTCTTTGCAGGACCAGAAGTCAAGCAGTCAAGAACTTTTTCTAGCTTAATTAAACCTTCTTCTACAATATATGTATAGATTAATGGGAAAGCATGCTGTAAGCCGATAATACCAAATGGTGCTTTATCAATTGGTTTACTCTTTTCATCTCTTGAATGAGGTGCATGGTCTGTCGCAATAACAGTAATGACACCATCATTAACCGCCTTAATAATAGCTTCACGATCTTCTTTTGTACGAAGAGGTGGATTCATCTTATAATTAGGATGACAATCCTGAATGTTATCTTCAGTTAAAATCAAATGATGAGGTGATGTTTCACCACTAACTCTTTCACCACGTGCACGGCTTGCACCAAGTAATGCAACTGTTTCTTTTGTAGAAATATGACAGATATGATATCTATTGTGAATTTCATCTACAAGATGTAAATCACGATCTACCTGTTTATATTCACTTGCACTATTGATACCAATTAAGCCATGTTCTTTCGCATAATGACCTTCATGAATACAGCCACCATGTAATTCAGATTCATCTTCACAATGAGCAACGATGATAGAATCGAGTGCTTTTGCACGTGTCATGGCTTCTTCCATCTTTTCGTCTTTCTGAACACCTTTACCATCATCTGAGAAACCAAGAACGATTGGCTGTTTGATATTTTCTTCCATATCAACAACCTTCTGACCCTTTAATTCTTCTGTGATAGCACTATAAGTATATGTTTTTACCTGTGCATCCTTTTCACAGCGTTTTGTAAAGTCTTCAATTGTTTCCTTATCATCCATACAAGGTAATGTATTGGCCATTGCGACAATAGTTCCATATCCACCATAAAGTGCTGATGCACTACCAGTAGAGATAGTTTCTTTATGTTCAAAGCCAGGTTCACGAAGATGTGTATGGATATCAATAAAGTTATGAGATAAAAGTGCTCCATGAAGATCAATCACTTTATCTGCTTCTTCATTACATGCACCAATCTTCTTGATGATGCCATCTTCAATCAATACATCTGTATCGCTGAATGATTCATGACGATACAAATGTGCATTCTTTAATAATAAACGCATAATCTACCCCCTGTATTTTTCAATTAGTTTTTCTTCAACATATGCTGGCACAAGACCTTCAACACTATGATTATGAGATACAATCTCCTTCACAAATGATGAAGAGACAAATGTATAAGCAAGTCGAGTCATTAAGAAAACTGTTTCAATGCCTTCATCTAAATACTGGTTTGTAAAGCACATCAAAGACTCATAGTTATAGTCTTCTGTTGCACGTAAACCACGTACAAGCACCTGTGCTCCCACTTCCCTTGCATACTCTACAGCAAGAGCACTGCTTTCGTCAATGACAACATTAGGAAACTGTTTTGTTGCTTCTCTTAACATTTCCATACGTTCTTCTACAGAAAATAAGCATGTCTTATGTGGATTAATAAAAATAGTCACATAAAGCACATCATACATCTTAGAAGCACGTTCAATAATATCAAGATGTCCATTTGTGACAGGATCAAATGTTCCTGTATATACTGCCTTTATCAAGATGAAGCCCCCTCATATTTCACGATTTGAAGACATGTGATACCATAATTGTTTTCTTTAATAAGTCTAAAAGGTGCTTCATATTCAAGCTTCTCTTCAGTTAAATCTTCTATCACAAGAATACAGCCATCTTTCAAGTTTCCATTATCCTTAAGTGTATGAATAATATCCTTATTGATCTTCATACCATAAGGTGGATCTAATAAAACAAGACTGAACTGAATACCTTCTTCCTTAAAAGTGCCTAAAGCCTTACGATAATCAGCTTTCATCACATGTGCATTTGTAATCTTTAAACTATTAATATTCTCTCTAATAACTTGAAATGCCTTATATTGTTTATCTACTGCATAAAGTTCATCCATTCCTCGGCTTAACGCTTCAATGCCAAGTCCGCCACTTCCTGCAAATAAGTCAAGACAGATTCCTCCATCAAAATAAGGACCAATCATATTATAAAGATTCTCTTTATTTTTATCTGTCGTAGGACGTGTCTGCTTAGAAGGCACCGCCTTTAGCTGTCTACTTTTGTATTTACCTGCTATAACGCGCATAACTTCTTCCAATCCTTCCCTTTGCAAGTTCATCACTGATATCATCAAAGACAATTGCAGTGATGTCATCTAACATTTCATTCAGTTCACTATAAGCACTCAAATATGCATTCATCTCTGGTATATTGTAGAGTTCTCTTCTTATATTCGTGATACGTTCCTGAAGTTTTTTCGTATCACAATAAGGTCCAAAACGTGCTAAATCTTCTTTTTCTTCATTTAAGCGATTCATTTCACGCACCAAAGACTCAACTTCAGGTAATTTGAACACTTGAAGTGAATCATGATATGACTTGAAGCACTCTTCTTCTTTAATTACTTCTATAAGTTCTTGAATTGAATCATAAATCATAATGATTTCTCGATGGCCTCCTGCTTCTTTTCACGATTATATTTCGCAATAAGAGCCTGAGCCACACCAATACAAGTTAAAGCCATTAAAGTCGATGTACCACCGGCACTAATTAATAATAAAGGCACCCCAGTCATTGGAATAAGACCAGATACGCCACCTACATTAACCATCAAATGTACAAAGAAGTAGCTTGCAATACCAATAAGAGTAAGTTTATCTCTTGATTCTTTCATACAGAAAGCATATCTAAATAATCTATAGATAATAATAGAGTAAGGAATAAAGAATGCCATAAAGCCTACTAGTCCTAATTCTTCCACAATAATAGCGGAAATAAAGTCATTCTGTGCTTCAGGAATATAACCGAATTTCATAATAGAATTTCCAAAGCCACGACCAATTAAGCCACCATTTGTATAGCCTACAAAACCATTGATAATCTGATAATTGGATCCATAAATATCTTTTAATGGATTTAGCCATGAAGCAATACGTGCCATCTGATGACCTTTTAAGAAATGCTCATGGAATAAGATAAAAACAAGCACTGCAAGAAATACAAAGAATAATCCGATAATCTTAAAAGGACGATAATATTGCGATGGTGTCGCAAAGAATAGACAGGCAGACATGATGAGTAGAATCAAGCCACTTCCCATATCCTTCTGAACTTTCCAGCAGATAAAAAATGCGAAGAAGACAAGAAATGCTGGAAAAACAACACAGAGCACAAATTTACGTTGAACGAGTTTTTTTCTTTTTTCAGCTGATAAGCGATTTGAGATGCGGATTTGATCAGGTAAGACACCAAATATATAGCTCAATAGAATAATCATAACAAGCTTCATAAATTCAACAGGCTGAATAGTAATAAAACCTATCTTGATCCAGGCATGAGAGTTATTAATTGTCCACATAATACAGACAAGCATCATGAGTATACATATCACGTAAGCTGAAAGCATAATTGTTTCAGTTATGCGACGTGTTTTATAGGCACGTGCAAATAGAAACATACTGAAAAAGCCAGCACCAACAAAGACACATTGTTTCAATAAGTTAATTGTCGCAAAATTAGACCCTCTACTTGCCGACATACCTACAGAAGCATCACCAATCATGACAATCCCAAAACAGGCAAGAAAAATCGCACAGGCATAGATGGTTTTATCTGTACCAGTACGTTTAAACATCATCTGTAGCTTCTTGACAAGGTTCATAGTTTAACCCACTCTTCTTCCTGAGCGCGTTTGAAAACTTTATAAATAGAATAACCAGACGCTTCTTCAAAAGCTTTATCTAATTGCTTCTGTAGTGATTTAGAATCTGCAATAGATGTAAAAGTACGGTAATGTTCCATAAATTCTTTAGAACTGATACCTTCTTCATAAGCCTTCTCTACGGCGTTATATAGTTCCACAACATCGATAATTTCTTCAGTTGACCAATCTGGATCTAGTGGATAATCGTACATATTAAAATACCTCCTAATTTAAGAAATATTATACATGAAATAGGCTTAAAAGAAAATAGGGTATACATAATTGGAAAAAGCCAAGGACTCTGTTATAATGACACAGAGGTGAAACGAAGTATGTTAAACATGAAAAATGTAATTGATGATAAAAATCCTTTAATTCGTGAAAAATCTAAAGAAGTGACTTTACCATTAAGTGATGAAGACCGTCATACTTTAATGGAAATGTATCAATATCTTGTAGACTCTCAGGACGAAGAAAAGGCTGAAAAGTATGATTTAAGACCTGGTGTAGGTATTGCTGCTATTCAGATTGGTATTCCAAAGAGAATGTGCGCTATTTATATTCCTGCAGTAGATGAAGAAGGCAATATTGTAAAGTGTGATCAGTGGGCACTTGTTAATCCACGTATTGTTGCAAGTACTGTAAAGGTGGCATATTTAAAGAATGGTGAAGGATGCTTATCTGTTCCTGAAGACCAGCCTGGTATTGTTCCTAGAAGTGCTAAAGTTACTGTAAAGGGTTATGACGCCTTAACAGATCAGGAAGTGACTATTGTTGCAAGAGGCTTTACTGCTATCTGTTTACAGCATGAATTAGATCATTTTGAAGGTATTCTTTATTATGATCATTTTAATAAAGAAGATCCAAAAGCACCAATTCCAAATGCAATGGTGATTGAATAATACTCCTCACGGAGTATTTTTTTGCATTATAAAAGACAGCATACGCTGTCTAATAATAATCCCTGCATATATTAATCATATCATCCACATAGACGATTCCACCATTGATTGCATTATCTGATAATTGACATTTGAGTTCTATTGGCAGCTTACAGCAATACTGTTCACGCATAAGAGGGAGATCCTGCTTCATGCATAAATCAGATATATCATCAAGTGCCTTTGAAGAAAACATGAATGTAGAAAATAAAGCAATGTTCTTCACATGCTCACGGTTGAGCTTCATGATAAACTGTTCTACTTCTTTCGGTTTACCAAAGTATGGACAATCAAATCCCAGAACAAGAAGATCTACACACGCATTAAAATCGAAGTCCTGAAATGAAATTGCCTGTGTTCTTGCAGTTTTTGCCATCATGGATGCAAGTTGTTGTGCATATTTACTTTTATGACTGTAGACAATCGCAATATTCATAGACTCACCTCGTGGATTTAGTATATCAAGACATTATGAACTATGTAAGAACTTCTCACGTTTTCTTTTATTAATATATAGAATAATGTAAGCAGACACAAAACCACCGATCAGACCGCTCACATGACCAGATAAAGATATTGTTGGAACAACTAAAGATATAAACAACATTAATAAAACATTCATCCCTAAGCTTCTTGCAATATCGCGAAGCTGTGAAGGAAAGAATAGATAAAGCGCACCAATAGCCCCAATGATTCCAAAAATGACACCACTGACACCACCGCTCACTGTATGTGCTCCTGCACCAAATAATAAATAAGCAATATAAGGAAGACCAGTGGTAGAAAGCATGGATGCAAGTATCACTATTATATACTTTTTAGTTCCTATCAAGTATTCAACAAAGCAGCTTAAATCAAATAATGAGTAACAGTTAACTACAATATGCATCAAGCCAAAATGAATGAAATTAGCCGTAATCAAACGATAATATTGATGTGTGACATGAACATAATACGGATTGAATCCTCCTGCCGCTAGGCCCTGCATGGCATTCATATCAATATCAAATAATAATGTTGTCGCTATGTAAGTTATTATACATAAAGCAAGCAATGTATATGCTACTGGAGATTTTTTTATATTATTCATGCTTATCCTCAATAAATTCAAATATTGTCATCTGATCAATACTTGGATCATCCTTTTTAATAATAGTTTCATGTTTATCTAATATTTCTGCCAAAGTGACATCAGATTTCAAATCTTCATCGGTAAAATGTGCTTCTCCCATTTCAATCAGTCTGATATTACCGCTATACTCCAATGTTTCATAGACAAGCTGTCTTGTCCAATGAGAATGAATATTCTGAATAGAAGTAAACCAGACAGGTCCACTGCCAATATGAGTTCCTGTAACCACTTGTACGAAGACCATACCGCAGATATAAAGATTCTTATCTAATGCATGTGTCACGTCAAATAAAGCATAAGGGTCATTGGCACTCATAATCAGAAGTTTATTCTGTTTCAAATATTTAGAATAGAGTCTGATCTTATCAAACATATGATCTGCGACAAATAAAACAGCATTCCCATTATTAGTCAGATGAGTTCTTAAAGCTAGCTCCTCTACCCCTTTTGATCCACCTACAACAAGGGTATAACCTTCCTTAGAAACCTTCTTCATGACTTCCTTAGTGACATGACGCATTGCCTTATTCATCACCTGTGGACCAGCAACCGAAATATTAACACCATAACTTAAAGAGAGATCACCTATATAACTTATTACTAAAGGCATCTTACTTCCAAGCACTCGTAAACAAGCTGGATAATCTTCTTCATAAATAGTAGTGACGCCAATATTCTGGCTTTCTAGATTCTGAAGTGCATAAAAGAGATCAGGCAATAATTTCTGTCTTTTTTCTATCTTACGAGCTGTAAAAGCATCAAGTCCAATAATCTGAGTTAAAGTATCATAACTCATACCAGTGATCATGCTCGGCTCTTTATTTGTGGATTTTAATTTTTTCTCAATTTCCTGCCATTCTTCAGTATTCAAAGGCTGCAGAGAACTTGGAATCAAATCACCACAGCATAATATCAAGGCAAGACTGTTTAATGTTAGTTGTAATTTCATATTCTTATATTCCTTCTTAAGTGACATTATACCATAGAAAATTTAGATAAAAAAGTGGCCGTTCTTACGAACGGCCTAGTGAAAGGATAAGTAGTTATTACAAAATACCCATTTTTTCTTTAACAGCAGCCTGAGCAGCAGCAAGTCTTGCGATTGGTACACGGTAAGGTGAGCAAGATACATAAGTTAATCCGATCTTATGGCAGAATTCTACTGTCTTTGGATCGCCACCATGTTCACCACAAATACCAAGTCTGATATTAGGACGAGTTGATCTTCCCTTTTCAGATGCAATCTTCATTAATTCTCCAACGCCTTCCTGGTCAACAGTAGCGAATGGATCATGTTCATAGATATTCTTAGAATAGTAATCGCCCAAGAACTTAGCAGCATCATCTCTTGAGAAACCGAATGTCATCTGAGTTAAGTCATTTGTACCAAATGAGAAGAATTCAGCTTCAGTTGCAATCTTATCAGCTGTGATTGCAGCTCTTGGAATTTCAATCATAGTACCAACTTCATATTTCATGTCTAATCCGCTTTCAGCAATTAACTTGTCAGCAGTCTTAACAACTACATTCTTAACATACTTTAATTCTTTAACATCACCAACTAATGGGATCATAATTTCTGGAGTAACTGCATGTCCTGTTTCCTTAGTTACGTTGATTGCAGCTTCGATAACAGCTCTTGTCTGCATTTCAGCGATTTCTGGATAAGTAACAGCAAGACGGCATCCTCTGTGACCCATCATTGGGTTAAATTCTTTTAAGGATTCTACTCTTTCTTTTAAAGCTTCGAAAGTCATGCCTAAGCTTTCAGCTAATGGCTTGATTTCTTCATCAGTATGAGGTAAGAATTCATGTAGAGGTGGATCTAAGAAACGGATATTAACACTATATCCATCCATAGCTTTGAATAATTGTTCAAAGTCTCCTCTCTGGTATGGAAGAATTTTTTCTAATGCTTCCTTACGAGTTTCTACATCTTCAGCAGTAATCATTCTTCTGAAGTTGAAGATTCTTTCTTCTTCGAAGAACATATGTTCAGTACGGCATAAACCGATACCTTCAGCACCAAATGTTGCAGCCTGTTTAGCATCTCTTGGAGTATCAGCATTTGTTCTTACAAATAATTTTCTTTCTTTATCAGCCCAAGCCATGAATGTTTCGAAATCACCACTGATAGCAGCAGGAACAGTCTTGATCTTCTGAGCAAATACTTCACCTGTAGAACCATTTAATGATACATAATCACCTTCAGTTAATACTGTACCATCTGGTAATGTTAATGTCTTCTTATCTTCAGAAACTCTTAATACACCACAACCAGCAACACAGCAAGTACCCATACCACGAGCAACTACTGCAGCGTGAGATGTCATACCACCACGTACTGTTAAAATACCTTTAGCTAAGTTCATACCTTCGATATCTTCTGGAGAAGTTTCATTACGTACAAGGATCATATCCTGAACACCATTTGCATGAGCTTCCTGAACATCTTCAGCTGTGAAGTAGATATGTCCAGTAGCAGCACCTGGAGAAGCAGCTAAACCTGTAGCAACAGCCTTTGCAGCCTTGTAATCATCTTTATCGAAGTTTGGATGTAATAACTGGTCTAACTGTTTTGGTTCAACCTTTAATAATGCTTCTTCTTCATTAATCATGCCTTCTTCAACCATGTCAACAGCAATCTTTAATGCAGCCTGAGCTGTTCTCTTACCGTTACGAGTCTGTAACATGAATAATTTACCATCTTCAATTGTGAATTCCATATCCTGCATATCTTTATAATGATCTTCAAGAATATGACAGATCTTCTGGAACTGTTCATAACATTCTGGCATAACTTCATTTAATGTTGCAATTGGCTGAGGTGTTCTGATACCAGCAACAACGTCTTCACCCTGAGCGTTCATTAAATATTCACCGAATAATTTATTTTCACCAGTTGCTGGGTTACGAGTGAATGCAACACCAGTACCTGATTTATCACTTCTGTTACCATAAACCATCTGCTGAACGTTTACAGCTGTACCCCAAGAACCTGGGATATCATTTAAACGACGATAAGTGATGGCACGGTCATTATTCCAAGAACCGAATACTGCTTCAACAGCAGCTAATAACTGTTCGATTGGTTCCTGTGGGAAATCAACACCTGCATGTGCTTTATAAGCTTCTTTATATACAGCAACAACTTCTTTTAAGTCTTCTGCTGTTAATTCAGTATCGAATTCAACACCTTTTTCTTCTTTGATTGCATCAAATTTATGTTCGAAATCTGATTTTGGGAATCCCATTACAACATCAGCAAACATCTGGATGAAACGGCGATATGAATCGTATACGAAACGTTCATTTCCAGTTGCTGCAGCGAATTCCTTTGCAACTTCATCATTTAAACCAAGGTTTAATACTGTATCCATCATGCCTGGCATAGAGATTCTTGCACCAGAACGTACAGATACTAATAATGGATTCTTTGGATCACCTAAAGTTCTTCCAGTGATTTCTTCAAGCTTTTTAACGTGTTCAACAATCTGTTCCTTAATATCATCTGAGATCATTTTTCCGTCTTCATAATATTGTGTACAAGCTTCTGTAGTCACTGTAAAGCCCTGAGGCACAGGTAAACCGATACCTGTCATTTCAGCAAGGTTGGCACCCTTACCACCAAGGAGATTACGCATATCCTTGTTACCTTCGCTAAATAAGTAAACATATTTTTTCATAACTACTAAATCCTCCTTATGTCTTTTCACTTCTTCTATTATACACGTGTAAGGGCTTACTTGCAAACGCTTTCTTTTCTGTGATTGATTACACATTTAAAAAAAGCCCTATATAAGGGAATTATTATTGTTAAAAAAATAACAACTATTTTCTCTTATCGGGCTAAATGTTGGATAATTGTGATTAATTTGTCTGGTTCAAGGGTATAAAGCACATCCTGATTTTTATAGATTGTTTCATAAAGAAGATGCTGCTTCTTGTTATAATCCTCGTTAGAAATAGTAATCACAGGCTGTTTTAATACTGTCCCTAGTTGTTTCTCTGTCATATTTGTATCATAAATGTATGAGTGCATCACGCCTTTGACATGGGTCAAATGACTCATATATTGATACAAATCATGAATACCCATATGAATAACTGTCTCACAGCGTAAAGATAAATAGCGAGACGCTATGTCTGACACAATCAAGATACCACCTTTTTTATTGAACTCATGCATTATGCGATACATGGAAGAACGGTTCATAAATTGATGAATGACAAGTTCTGTATTGAATTTTTTCTGATAATAAAGAACATCTTCATAACTGTGCACAAAAACCACCTGCTTATTTTCTAAATTAAAATAAGCATCTTCTGTAATGAAATGCGTACAATCAGGAGTGGATTGGTATTCATGAAGTGTTGTATTAATATTATCTTTTAAGTCCTTATGATGATTAAGGCCATATAGAATGCTGGCACAATCAAGGGGCATATGCTTCTTTATTTCTTTGATTTCTCTTATTTCTTCATTAGAAAATTGACTGGATTCCTGATAAATCAGATAAGATACAAAGTTGGTATCAATGACTTTTCTTCTAATATATTCTAATAATTTGGTAGGTGTCGTAAAGAGGATATCTATTCCGTTATGAATCGTCCGGCATTCTTCAAAGGTATTGGTTCCTGGATAGGATGTGATAAAACGATATTGTGTGTATTTATTATATTCTCTCATATCAAAAGAGGAAGAAAGCAGTTCTTCTTTATGTCCTAGAAGAATGATCTGTGTCTTTTCTTCATGAATCATTGAGGCGAGCAGTGGTGGGATAATGGATATTAGACGATCTTTTTCTGAATCTATATTCAATATAAAAGACTGACTCTTTTCAATCAAACGATAAGACTGCTTCTGAACAATACCAGGTGCAATCATTCCCATATCACCTAATGCATGAATGACCTCATCAGGCCATTTATATTTAATATATCTTTTCATTATTTAGATAGAATATATTGTCTTACTTTTGAGATAAAATAAAGAGAACCTGTAATAAATACAACACCTTTATGACTATATGCTTCGTCAACGGCATGTTTCCAGTCTTCATCAATCTTGACTGGGAAATCTTCAGCAAGCTGTTTAGCCGTTGCGCGACGAGGATGATCAAATTGTGTGACTGTAATATCCTTTGATAAAGATAACAACGTCTCTAACATATGATGTGTATCCTTGTCTCCTAAAGCTGAAAAAATAATCTTGATATCACTAAAATCACGAGCACTTTCAAAAAAGGCATCCATCCCTTCCCTATTATGTGCTCCATCCACAATAATCAAGGGATTCTGATGAATTGTTTCAAAGCGACCTTGCCATACTGCATCATGCATTCCTTTTTCTAGATCAGCATCCTTGAATGGGAATTCTTTTCTGATATATTCTAGAATATTAATCGCAAGTGCACTATTAGTGACCTGGTAGTGAGCTGATGTAGACAAATTGATATGATATCCATGATAATCATAAGAAATAGAAGCCCCATAATAAATACGTTTAGGTTTTCTTATTTCTATTACGTAAGAATGATGCTTATGTGCTTCTTCATAGAAGACCTCTAAACATTCAGGTCTTTTTTCTGCTGTCATATAAGGAATACCACGCTTAATGATTCCTGCTTTACTTCTTGCAATACTAGCATATGTGTTACCTAGGAAGTTAATATGATCTAAGCCAATATTTGTATTAACAGAAAGTATTGGTGAAATGATATTTGTCGCATCGAGTGTACCGCCTAGACCTACTTCAAATAAGGCAATATCAACACCCTGTTCAATAAAGTACATCACCGCAATAAATACTTCTATTTCAAACTTAGAAAGCTCATATGCCATCCAGTCATCCATATAACGATTGGCATATCTTACAATAGTTGTTTCATCAATAGGTTCATCATCCACTCGAATAATATCTAAACGATTCACTAAAGCTGGAGATGTAAATGTCCCTACTTTATAGCCTGCACATTTAAGAACTTCTTTTGTATAGTTTGTTGTAGAACCTTTTCCATTTGTTCCACCAATATGAACACAAGTTAACTTAGTCTGTGGGTCATAGAAGTCATACATAAAGTTCTTAAAGTTCGTTAAAGAATAGACACGATCCTTTTGTGCTTCTATAAATTCTAATACCTGATCATAATCACTAAAACGAGGAAGCACTGGAATAGTCTTCTTCAATAAATAACGACCATTTGATTCTACATCTACCACATAATCATGCTGTTTAAAGAAAGAAAGATGTTCTTCATCGGTATAGGCAGTTAATTCTTTTGTCACAAATCTTTCTGCTAGTTCAAGAAGTTCTTCCTGTACAAGTGTATCCTGATAATCTTCAGATACATAAATAAAAGAAATGTTAGACAAATCAAATAGTTCAAGTATGCCTACAATCACTTCTCCACTATATGCAAGAAAAATCATCTTACATGGGTCTTTTAAAGCCCTTGATGTTTCATAATAGTCTTTTGCAAGAAACTGCACAATTGCGTCAATATCCTCTCTTGTCGCAATCTTATATTCAAAATTTTCATTCATATCAATCACCTGTTGACTATATTAAAGCAAAAAGGATGGTTTGACCATCCTTTTTTCTCAATTATTAGATTTTCTCGAAACGATCAACATCAACTACAAATACTGTTGCCCCACCAACAAGTACATCTACCATGATTGGTGTAAAGAATTCTCCCATTTCTGTAGGTGGAACTGTAGGTTCCTTTTCGACACGCTTCTTGGCATTTGCTTTAATGATTTCAATAGCGCCATCCACCTTATCATCATTTGTTCCTACGAAGAATGTTGTATTTCCCTTCTTTAAGAACCCTCCTGAAGTAGCTAATTTTGTAACAAAGAAACCACCTTCAGTTAAAGCGCTCTGGACAGTTGAACTATCATCATTATTCACAATCGCAATTATCAGTTTCATACTATTGACCTCCTAATACGAATTAGTTTGTATTTATATTCTAGCATATTTGAAGACAAAAATACACCTATAATATATAATGACTCCTGGTGATTTAAATGAGTATACAAGAAGAATTAATAAACTGGTACAAAGAGAATAAACGTGTTCTCCCTTTTAGAGACATAGATGACCCTTATAAGATATGGGTAAGTGAAATCATGCTGCAGCAGACAACCGTCACTGCAGTGATTCCCTATTATAATCGTTTTATAGAAAGATTCCCCGATGTCAAAACATTATCTGCTGCTTCAATAGAAGAAGTCTATAAATACTGGGAAGGATTGGGCTATTATCGTCGTGCATTACATCTTCATAAGAGCGCGCAGATGATTGAGAATCACTTTCCTAAGAATTATGAAGATATTCTCTCGCTTGTTGGTGTAGGACCCTATACTGCAAGTGCTATTATGAGTTTTGCCTATCATAAACCTTATATTGCAGTGGATGGGAATGCTTTAAGAGTATTGAGCAGATTATATGCGATTGAGGATAATATTGCCTCAAACAAGACTGTAAAAAAAATTACGGAGATAGGAAATAAGCTCGTCGTTGGTTATGATTCAGCTCAAATTAATCAAGGTATTATGGATTTTGCGAAGGCAGTGTGTCTCCCTGTCCATCCTCATTGTGAAGCGTGTCCACTTCAAGGTCATTGTCAGGCTTATTCAACAAATAAGCAGGAAGTTCTTCCTATCAACATCAAGAAAGTAAATAAGAAGAGTATCTCTTATATTACAGGTATAGTTGTTTATGAAGATGAAGTCATGCTTATTAAAAATAAAAATGGTTTACTGGAAAATATGTATTTACTCCCGCAATACGAGGTAGAGAGTCCTTATTCCTTTATAGAGGCATTTAAAGAAGATTATGGTATAGAATTAGAAGTATTATCTCATTTAAAGGATTTTAAGCATGTGTTCACCCATCGTACATGGTATATGCATGTTTATATATTTAAAGCGAATAAAAACTCAATAAACTTCTATACAAATAAAGAGCAGGAGGAAATTACAATTCCTACTGCTCATAAGAAAATACTGAAATATTATAAAGACTGATCGGAAATGATCAGTCTTATTTGTTCAGGGTCTTTAATTTTTGTGGGGGTCAGACCTTCGCTCTAAATATTTGGGGGTCTTG
>NZ_UQGV01000038.1 GCF_900540665.1 uncultured Catenibacterium sp.
CTTTACGTTCTAACGCCTTATAAATCAAATCAAACTGTCCCTTATACTTCAATGAAAAATAGAGTAGAATATCTTCCACACAATCACCTCCTACTATATCTATTCTCAATAGAAGGCTTATTTTCTCAAAAAAGAGAAAGATCTTTAATCTTTCTCTTCAAAATCAAAGGATAATTGTTCATTCAGTACTTTCTGTACTGGCGCAAAAGAACGACGATGAATTGGAGTAACACCATACTTTTCTAATGCTTCTTTATGGGCTTTAGTGACATAGCCCTTATGTTTTTCGAATCCATATTCTGGATATTGTTTTCCATATTCCTTCATCATGCGGTCTCGAGTGACCTTTGCAAGAATACTTGCTGCCCCAATAGAAATACTTTTTGCATCTCCTTTAATAATAGAAAGATGTGGAATATCTCCTAAAGGCATTGCATCACTTAATGTGAAATCAGGTTCTAACGAAGCGATAATACGTTTCATACCTGTACGAGATGCTTCATAGACGTTTAAAGTGTCTACTTCTTCTACTGATAGTACTTCTATTCTATAAGCCAGAGCATTTTCTATAATCAGGTCGTAGAGAGCTTCTCTTTTCTTTTCGGTTAATTTCTTAGAATCATTGATACGTTCATCATAGAAATCTTCAGGAAAAATGACACCACCTACAACAAGTGGTCCAGCCATTGGGCCTCTTCCTGCTTCATCTACGCCTAGTATTCTAGAGTAGCCTGCAGCTCTCGCTTCATTTTCATATTTTAAACGTTCCTGTTTATTCATCGCTAAGCTCCCATGTGATTTTTCCAAGAGAACCGTTCTTTAAGTCATTAAAGAATGTTTCCTGTACACGGTCATAATCTGTTTCGCCTCTTAACTTCTTAATATGACGATAATCTGAGATATGATCATATACTGGAATAACCCAGTCTGAATCTAAATCAATAGTCAAATCATAACGTTGTTTCAACATGTCTGGATAATGTTTTGCAAGATAACCTATTGCATGAATAAATAAATCATCAAGTGGAAGGATTTCCATCTTAATAGAGCCACATAATGCAACATTCATTGCTTTATTGATATCTGTGAATTTAGGTTCTAGTACACCTGGTGTATCAAAAAGTTCAAAGTCCTTATCAACACGGATAATCTGCTGAGCCTTTGTAACACCTGGCTTATTTCCTACTGCAGCAGCTTTTCTTTTCGCAATCTTATTAATAAAAGTAGATTTACCAACATTAGGAATACCCGCTACTAAAGCACGAATTGGCTTTGGCTTTAAACCTCTTGCTGCTTCTTTTTCACGCTTTTCTTTTAACTGATAGCGGCACATGTTCACAATCTTCTTTTCTTCCTTGAAGTTCTTTAAATCAACTGCGATGGCGCTATGTCCCTGTCTTTTAAATTCTGCAATAAGGGCTTCTGTTGCCTTAGGATCGGCTAAATCCTTCTTTGTAAGAATATAAAGACGAGGTTTATTCTTGATCATATGATCAAGTTCTGGATTATGTGTTGAAAAAGGAGCACGTGCATCTACAAGTTCAATCACAATATCTACTAACTTAACTTTACTTTCGATTTCTCTTTGGGCTTTCGCCATATGCCCAGGATACCACTGAATCTGCTTTGCCATAAGTTCCTCCTCAATCATTACTCTTAATATGTTTTATAGGATAAATGATATATCCATTTTTAGCACGAATATCTTCTATATGAATAGGTCCAAAATATCTTGAATCATAGGAGAAAGGACGATTATCCCCTAAAAGAAAATATTCATTCTGCTTTAACTTGACTCTAAAATCTCTTGTATATTGTGTGAGACCTAATTTTCTTTTCTCTTCCTGCATAAAAGAGAGCTTTAAAAATGGTTCTTCCACAAATTGACCATTAATATATAAACGATCATTCTTATAGCTGATTTCTTCTCCTGGCAGTCCTATTACTCGTTTAATGATATCTTCTTTTAATTGTGCGCTGCGTACATCAACGATATCAAAACGATATATCTGCTTATGTGAAGTAATTCCAGTCATTAAGATAAAATCTCCATCATAAATAGTAGGCATCATCGATGTTCCTTTTACCTTTACAGGAAGAACAATAAAAGTAAATAAGCATAATATAAGAGTCATTAGACCAGGTAAATACAGCTTCTTTAATTTATTCATAATATAGAAAAAAGAATGGGGTAAGCCCCCATTCTCTTATCGAATTTCTTTAATTCTAGCAGCTTTACCAGATAATCCACGTAAGTAATGTAATTTAGCTCTACGTACTTTACCAACCTTAGCTACTTCGATATGATCGATGATTGGAGAGTTTACTGGGAATACTCTTTCAACACCTACACCGTAAGAAATCTTTCTAACAGTGAAAGTTTCACCAATACCATGACCCTTTTTAGCAATACAAACACCTTCGAACATCTGAAGACGAGTCTTATTACCTTCCTGGATCTTTACGAATACTTTTAAAGTGTCACCAGCTTTGAACTGAGGTACATCAGTCTTGATCTGGCTCTTAGTAATTTCATTTACTAACTGCATGTTCATGATAACATTTCCTCCTACACAAATTTAGTCTTGGAAGCTCATTCGTATATATAACCAGCGGAACTTCTGTGTCTTATGACTTGCCTATTATAGCACTGTCTTTTTTATAAATCAATTACTTTTTTAATTCTTTTAGAATTTCTAATTCTTCTTCTGTAAATGAGCGTTTTTCTAATAAATCAGGACGTTTGATCATAGTTTTACGTAATGATTCCTTTAAACGCCATTTACGAATATTTTCATGATGACCACTTAAGAGGACATCAGGAACCTTGCTTCCTTCATATTCATAAGGTCTTGTATATTGTGGATATTCCAGCAATCCATTAGAGAATGAATCATCTTCATGACTTGCCTGTGTGATGACTCCATGTAGTAAACGGATAATACTATCCATCACTACCATAGCACCAAGTTCTCCACCTGTAAGTACATAATCACCAATAGAAAGTTCTACATCTACATAATCACGAATACGTTCATCAAATCCTTCATAATGACCACAAATAATAACAATATGCTTCTGATTAAGGGCTAATTCTTCAGCATAAGCCTGATGATGAGTTATACCCTGAGGACTCATTAAAATGACAAGTGAATCCTTAGTTACAACAGTCTTTAAACAATCTAATAATGGCTTACACATAAGTACCATACCCTGTCCGCCACCATAAGGTGTATCATCTACACTCTTATGACGATCTGTTGCGAATTCTCTAAAATCATGAATAGTCACTTCTACATGACCACTATCGATAGCTCTTTTAATAATAGATGTTGTCAGAAATCCTTCAAACATCTCTGGAAACAATGAAAGAACATCAATCTTCATCTAAGAAGCCTCCAATCAATGAGACATCAATACGCTTATGTTCAATATCCTTATTCTTTACAAAAGCATCAATATAAGGAATCATCACCTGTTTACCATTCACATCAACACCAATAATAGCCTGTGCTCCCTGATACACATCAGTGACCTTACCAATATAAGTGCCATTATTATAGACTTCACAATCTACAATATCAGAAATATAATGCATACCTTCAGGTAATAAAGAAGTATCTTTAGGTGCATAACAAATACAACCCTTATACTTTTCTACTTCATTAATATCTGTAAATCCTTTAAGGGCAATCATGTCAAAACCTTTGTGGATATAATGCTTACTGATTTCAAAATCAAGATATTCTCTTGGTGTCTTAACAAGAATATGGCTGCCAGGGGCAAAGCGCTGTTCTCCAAAATCAGTTGAAGAAGCAATCTTTAAATCACCCTTGATTCCAAATGTATTAATGATTTTACCAATTTCTACAAGTTCCATTTGTACCTCCAAAAAAAAGGAAGTGTACACTTCCTTTATTCCTCACCATATGATTCAAATTTGATATCTAATCTCTTATGCATACCACGTGTACTTACAGACATAAGCTGTCTGATAGAATTAGCCATAACACCTTTTCTACCAATTAATTTAGAAATATCATCATGTGATGCATAAACATATAGAACAATCGCGTTATCATCTAATGAAGGCATTTCTCTAACCTCTAACTTATCACGATCATTGACAAGTTCAAGACAGATATCCTGTAATGCCTTAACGTAATCCATAATTATTTAGCCTTCTTAGATTCAGCAAATTCTTTGATTACGCCTTCTTTAGAAAGGATGTTCTTAACTGTGTCAGAAGGCTGAGCACCGTTACCTAACCACTTTAAGATTTCTTCTTTCTTTAAAGAAACCTTAGCTGGGTTCTGTCTTGGATCATAAGTTCCTAACTGTTCAATGAAACGACCATCTCTTGGCATTCTTGAATCAGCTGCAACAATTCTATAAAATGGTGACTTCTTAGCACCCATTCTCTTTAATCTTAATTTAACTGCCATTGTATTTTCCTCCGATAAATTTAATTTGCTTACTTATAATACCATATTCAAATCAGGTGTCAAGTATTTTTACTTGACACTTTTGATTTTTTTAAAAGTCATGATAACCTTAAAGAGATCACCATCTATTTCTATATCAAAAGTACCACCTTGAGCAACGACAAAGCTTTTCGCAATCGTGAGTCCTAGTCCGCTACCTGTTTCATGACGGGATTTATCTCCACGTACAAAACGTTCCTGGATTTCTTCACTTGAGAAGTTCATTTCTACTTCACTTATATTCTTGAATATGACTGAAACATAGTCTTCTTCCTCATAAATATCAATATAGGCACGGCTATGTGGCATGGCATACTTACCAATATTAGTTAATAAGTTTTCAAAGACACGATATGTCTTATCTCCATCTAGATGAACGACAACATCCTCTACATTCTTAATGACCTGGATATCTTTAGATTCTAATACTTCAATACATTCAGCTAAAGACTGATCAACTAATGCCTGGAGTCTCAGGTCAATAGGATGTAGGTCAATATTACCGCTTGTTGCTTTAGAAACATTAAAGAGATCTTGAATAAGATTAGAGAGTCTATTTGTATATTTTTCTAACTGGTTTAAATATTCAGTTCTTGTTGCTTCATCAGCTTGTGTATTCTTAAGTAAAATAACATAGTTCTTAATACATGTAAGAGGCGTTTTCAAATCATGAGAGACATTGGTAATAAGTTCTGTCTTCATATTCTGTGATTTTGTTTCTTCCTTAACAGCTGCTTCAAAACCTACTTTTAAGTTATTTAAACGATCACGCATACTGTTGAAGATTCCTAGATCATCTTCTATTTCTGTATCAAAATGACCATGAGAAAGCTGTTCTGTAAAGTCTAGCATGTTCTTATAATCACTTCTTACCTTCATCGACTGCTTTCTTATATATAAGAAAGAGATCATGACATAGATAATCGCAAAGATTGTTTTACTAGGTGAGATGACATAAAGAATAATAGCGAGTAATGCGTTACAAATAGTAAACTTTAAGATATCCTGATTGATATTATCTCTTAAATCAAATTCTGTAATCTTATTACCTAGTCCTTTTAATTTTGCATAAAGTGCATAGGTGCATGTATTGTTTCTAAAATAATCCATTCCATTCATAAACATATACTTAACAGTAAAGCATAACATTGAGAATAAGAAATAGAAAATAAACATACAGAAGAAATAGAGGCCATAACTGATAGGTGTCGCATAGGCTATACCATATCTTGCAAGTGCACCTTGAAGTTCTCCCATCATCACAAAATAACCTATCAATCCTGATGCCCCTGTAAAAATGAAACTTGTCAACCCAATAATAATGATAACAGTTAATAGTTTCCATTGTTTAATTGTGCGATATGGATTAATAGCTTCTTCCACTTCTAATGAGTTCATTAAAATATATATAAAGATGACTAAACCTAAAATTAAAGCCACACCTGAAAGAACTGCGATATCATCTCCACTTGCGATATTAGTATCATTATATGTCATAGGTGACACAAACATCGTGCAGTAATAAGTTATTTCTGTATTCTGAGGCAGATGAATACTCACCTGGTTTAAATCTACATACGTACCATTGGCCTTAAGTAACGACCTTTTTCCATCTTTCCCTTCAACAAGCTTATATCGTTCATCTAATTGATGTATAATATCACTTTCATCAAAAAGGGAGACGACATCCGTATAAAAGTATTTCGAATGTGAACTGGATTTAAGAAATCCTCTATAAGCTACAGGATAATACGATTTCTCATTCTTATAATACTGTCTGGTCTTTTCATTATATGCTTCATAGTGGAATCCATCATCAGCCTGTTCCATATCTAAAACAGTTTTGAATATTTCATTCATCGTCGCAGTAGCTGCCTCCTGCGACTTTTCATCTAGACCATTAAAGTCTAAAGGCTTGTAATCTGGATCCGTTTTTGCTTCAACAGCCATCGTAAGAAACTGCAGCATATAATCATTCATATTGTTTGCAACTCTTTCCCTATAACCATCCTGTTGTTTGACCGTCATATAAATCATACAGCTAGGACAGGCAAGCAATAAGACAATTAAGCCAATAATAAATATACGTTTTTTCTTCATTGTCATCACTCCATCTTTTCTATCTTATAACCTACTCCCCAGACAGCCTTTAAATATTCAGGATGTTTAGGATTGGCTTCAATCTTTTCTCTAAGTCTTCTTACATGAACCATGATTGTTTCTGTGTTTATAGCTGTTTCTTCCCAGATAGATTCATAGATTTCTTCTGCAGAATAGACCTTACCTGGATAACTCATTAATAGTTCAAGAATCTGGAATTCTTTTTTAGTCAGTCTTACTGAACGACCATTTACAAATACTTCTTTAGTGGCCTGATCTAATACTAAGCCCCCTACGATAAGTTGATTGTTTGGCTTCTGTATATTTCCCTTTAAATTTAAGATCTGTTCATAGCGTCTTAAATTAGAATTGACTCTCGCAATAAGTTCCATAGGTTCAAACGGTTTAGTGATATAATCATCTGCTCCTAAATTAAGTCCTGTAATCTTATCGATATCTTCTGTCTTTGCGGTTAAGAAGATCACAGGGATATCTGATACTTCACGAAGCTTCATCGTCATAGTGAGTCCATCCATGACAGGCATCATAATATCTACAACAGCTAAATGAATATCATTGTTTTGAAGTGCAATAAGCCCTTCTTTACCATTTTCCGCTTCTATAACTTCATAATTCTGACTCTTTAAAAAGATTTTTACTGTTTCTCTAATCCCTAACTCGTCTTCTACAAGTAATATAGTATGTTTCATTTACTTAACTCCCCTTCTTCATAATCAGCGAGTCAATGTACTTAAATAAGCGATTATACTGATTAAAATAACAGGAAATAATAATGTGAACATAAATGTTTCAAACATATGAATCCCTCCTTTGCTTATAAGTATAATGACTAAAAATAAAAAGATTCGTGATGAAATTCTTAAATAATTCTAAAGAAAAAACCTCCGAGGAGGCTTTATTTCTTCTTTTTCTTATGTCTTGTCTTTTTACGATAAGGATTGAACTGCTGCTGAGTCTTCATTGGTCTTTGTGTTGGCATACCAGTTGTAGGATCAATGTTACCTAACTGCTTCATGACCTTACGTGACTGTTCAAACTGTTTTAATAGCTTATTAACTTCAGTCACAGGCTGACCACAACCCTTGGCAATTCTTTCTTTACGTGATGAATTAATCATATCAGGATTTGCACGTTCTGCTTTAGTCATAGAATAGATAATTGATTCAGTCATCTTCATCTTAGCAGCGGCATCATCATCATTTAAATTAGGAATCTTAGGCATTCCTGGGATCATCTTTAATAAACCAGATAAAGGCCCCATCTTCTGAAGTTTCTTCATCTGATCAAGCATATCATCTAAACCAAAAGTACCGGCTTTCATCTTATTGAAAGCTTTCATACTTTCTTTTTCATCATAGACATCCTGTACCTTTTCTACAAGGGAAACAACATCCCCCATACCAAGGATACGATCTGCCATACGGTCAGGATAGAAATAATCGATTTCATCTAATTTTTCACCTGTACCGATATATTTAATAGGAACATGAGTGACATGTCTAATAGAGAGGGCGCCCCCACCACGTGCGTCACCATCTAACTTAGTGAGAACTGCACCAGTGATTCCTAGTCTTTCATTGAATGTTGAAGCAACATTAACGATTTCCTGACCAGCTAATGAATCAACAACTAAAAGAATTTCATCAGGATGGGCAATTTCTTTAACATTAGCAAGTTCCTGCATCAACTTTTCATCAATCTGTAAACGACCAGCGGTATCGATGATCACAACATCGTTATGATCAGCATGCGCCTGGGCTAACGCTTCAGTTACGATTGTTTCTACAGGTGTATCAGTTCCTTTAGAGAATACTGGGATATTAAGCTGTGCACCTAAAGTCTTTAACTGATCAATGGCAGCAGGACGATAAATATCGCCAGCAACTAATAAAGGCTTCTTACCTTGTTTTTCAGTTATTAATTTGGCAATCTTACCAGCAGTTGTTGTTTTACCTGAGCCTTGTAAACCAACCATCATGATAATTGTAGGATCTTTAGAGTAGTCTACAGTCACCATTTCTGTACCAAGTAATGATACTAATTCATCATGAACAATCTTAACAAGAACCTGTCCTGGTTTTAATGAACCAATAACGTTCTGACCAATTGCTTTTTCTTTTGTATTTGCGATAAACTCTTTAACTACCTGGTAGTTAACATCGGCTTCAAGTAAAGCCAAACGGATTTCACGAAGCATCTCCTCCATGTTTGCTTCAGTAAGAGTCGCTTGTCCTGTTACCTTTTTTAATGTCTCTTGGAGTCTATCTGATAAAGATTCAAAAGCCATAATTACCTCCCTAGATATTCTTCAGCATTTCAAGATATTCATCAATATCTTCATGCTTCTTATTCTTTTCTTCTTCAATCTTATTAATTAAATCAAGTCTCTTGCGATGATTTTCAAGAATATGAAGTTTTGCTTCATACTTTTCCAAACTCATCACAGAACGCTTGATATTATCAAAAACAGCATTCTTAGAGACTCCTAAGTCTTCGGCTATTTCTGATAAAGACAGATCTTCCTCATAGTAGAGAGAAAGATACTGCTTCTGTTTATCTGTCAACAATTCTCTATAACAATCCATCAAGAGGATGACTTGTTCTTTCTTTTTTAATTCTTCATCCATCATCTTACTCCATTAGATCATTACATAAACCATAAATATACTGTTCAAGATCAAATTCCTGTAAATCATCAATCTTTTCACCAAGTCCAATAAATTTGACAGGAATATTAAGCATATCCTTAATAGAAAGAATAATACCACCCTTGGCAGTACCATCCATCTTAGTCAAAACAATACCTGTAATATCTGTAATCTTAGAGAATTCTACAGCCTGTGAAATACCATTCTGACCTGTTGTTGCATCTACAACAAGTAATGTTTCCTGAGGTCCTTCTGGCACAACTCTCTTGATGATACGATTCATCTTTTCAAGTTCCTTCATAAGGTTCACCTTGTTCTGTAAACGTCCTGCTGTATCACAGATGAGTACATCATAACCGCCTTCTTTTGCCTGTTCAAGCGCATCAAAGATTACTGAAGAAGGATCTCCCCCTTCTTTACCCTTGACACAAGGAATATTTAAACGGTTTGCCCACTCAGCAAGCTGTTCAATGGCTCCAGCTCGAAATGTATCACCTGCAGCCACCATAACCTTCTTGCCTTCTTCATGCATGATCTTATTGGCAAGCTTAGCGATAGTAGTTGTTTTACCTGCTCCATTGACACCAACCATCAAGATGACTGTTAAATCATTCTCTGCATAGTTGATCTTAGTTGTCATATATGAATCATTGGCATATATGACAAACATCTTATCAACGATAATATCATTAATTGCATGAGGATCCTTGATATTTTCAAGACGTACTTCTTTCTTGATTTCATCCACAATCTTCATAACCATGTTGACACCAACATCACTCATAATCAGGATATTTTCTAACTCATCAAAATACTCATCGTTAATTTCACGATATCTTGCTGCCAAAGCATTGATCTTAGATGAGAAAGAAGCAGATGATTTATCAAGACCAGCAACATACTTCTCATTCTGCTTTGTAGATTTTCCTACAAATGTTTCTTTAATCTTCTGAAAAAATCCCATAATGCATCCTCCTAACTGCTTGCATATTCAGTTGCATCCTTAAGCTTAACACTGACAAGCTTAGTGACACCTTTTTCCTGCATTGTAGCCCCATATAACAGGTCACATTCAGCCATAGTTCCTTCACGATGAGTCACGACAATAAATTGTGTCTGATCTGAGAAACTACGTAAATATTTCGCAAAACGCTCTACATTCGCAATATCAAGTGCAGCTTCTACTTCATCGAGAATACATAAAGGAGATGGTTTTACACTAATCATTGCAAATAAGCAGCTTAATGCGATTAATGCATTTTCTCCTCCTGAGAAAGAATGCAATTTTGCAGCCTTTCCAGGTGGCTGTGCTTCAATATCAATACCTGTTTCTAGAATGTTATCTGGATCAGTATATTTAAGTGAAGCATGTCCTCCGCCAAATAAATAACGGAATACATCATTGAATGCCTTATTGATGGCTTCAAATGAAGTGCTGAACTTCTCAACCATAATAGCATCCATATCCTTAATAGCTTTTAATAAGCTATCCTGTGCTTCTAATAATTGTGACCGCTGTGTACTTAATGTCTCATAACGTGTACTAACATCATTGTATTGTTCAATAGATTCCACATTGACATGACCAAGAGATGCAATACGTTGTCTTAAATCACGTACCTTATCCTTTGCCTTATCTATATCAATGGACATATCAGCTTTTTCCTGTGCATGTTCAAATGTCATGGCATAAGCATCATTAAGTCTTAATAAGTAGTTCTGAATCTCTGTTTCTAAACGACTCTTAGCAACCTTCTTATCTGTACTCTGGCTTTCTACATCCTTTAAAGCAGCACGGTGTTCACGCAAGCGACGAGAAACTTCTTCATTTTCATTTACATACCCCATACGGATTGTACGTTTTGCCTGAATTGTTTCTTTTAATTCATCACGACATCTCTTCGCATCATTCAAACGATCAAGTAACTCATTATTTTGAGTTCCCTTGATTACTTCATCAAGCTCTACGCTCTGATGTGTAAGGTTTTCATAATCAGCCTTAGCCACTTCATACTCACTCTTCTTGTTTGTGACAACAAGTTCAAGTTTCGCGAGAGACATTTGTTTCTGCATATAAAGCTGTCCGATTTCTCTTCCCTCATTTTCTAATGTATGCAGATCAGACTTCATCTTGTTGAGATCTTTTTCCTGCTGATCTAATATATGAGAAACACGTTCTAATTCTCTTTTAGACATCATTGCATTGTTTGTATGCTTTGATGCCCCACCTGTTAAGGAACCACCAACATTGATGATGTCTCCTTCAAGTGTAACTACACGATAACGATGATAAATTGATTTCGCAATCTCTGTTGCATGATCAAGATGATCCGCCACAATTGTATTACCTAGCTGGTTTAATACAACATTACTGATAGACTTATCATAAGTCACAAAATCACTCATTACTCCAAGACATCCTAAAGACTGTTCTGCAAGCATTTTTGCTTCTTCTCTCAATAATCTTGGTTTCATTGTATCAATAGGTAGGAATGTCGCACGTCCTGCCTTATTCTTTCTCAAGAAATAAATAGCTTCTTTTGCCTGATCATTTGTACGAGTGACAATGAACTGTGTCGCACCACCAAGGGCAGTCGCAAGTGCTGTTTCATAGGTTTCTTCTGTTTCAATCAGATCTCCTAAAGCACCACATATACCAGATAAAGAATTCTTTGCACCTAAAATAGTACGTACACCATAGCTATAGCCACTCTTATTCTCAATAATATCAGTTAATCTTGTCTTTTCAGTACGAGAATTATGAATTTCAATATTCTTCTTTTCAATAAGAGATCGAAGATTAGATTGCTGCTTCTTATTTAAAGAATCCTTTTGAGAAAGGTCATTCTTTTCCTTTTTGGCATCATTATAACGCTTCACTCTATCGTTATATTCAATGATCGCATCTTGAAGTATAGACTTCATACTTGCTTTCTTTGCTTCTATATCTTCCTGGCTTGTTGTTTCTAATATATGCTTACGATTGGCATCAATTTCTACCTTCTGTGTTTCAAGGCTGCTTACTTCATTCATCGCCTCTAATAGTTTTTCCTGAAGCTCATTGACTTCCTGATCGAGTGCATACATCTTCTTTTCAAGTTCTTCACTCTGCTTTTCATCAAGAATAACAGCACCATCATTGGTAATACGTTCATTTTCTAGGTCTTCTAACTCTTTATTTAAAGTCTTTAATTCTTCAGAAAGAGTACTGATTTCCTTTACAAGTACTGAAACTTCTACTTCCTGAAGTTCTTCCTTGAACTCTAAATAAGTTTCAGCCTTTTCTTTTTGTCTTTTTAATGGTCCTATCTGTCGTTCTAATTCATTACAGATATCCTGAACACGGTCTAAATTGTCTGTGGTACGTTCAAGTTTTCTGACTGTTTCAATCTTACGCTTCTTATATTTCGCAACACCTGCTGCTTCTTCAAACATCGCACGTCGATCTTCAGGTTTGCTTTTTACAAACTCATTGATATTATTCTGAGAAATAATAGATAAAGAATCTCTTCCTAGACCTGTATCCATAATCAAATCAGTAATATCCTTTAAACGGCACTGTTCTCTATTTAATAAGAACTCAGAATCACCTGTACGATAAAGACGACGTGTAATTTCCACTTCAGTAGAATCAAAATCAAGGAAATGATCTTCATTATTAAAGACAAGTGTCACTTCTGCTTCACCCTGTGCTTTACGATCTTCACTTCCTGAGAAAATGACATCTGTCATTGTTTCTCCACGCATCGCCTTAGCAGACTTTTCTCCTAGTACCCAGCGGATAGCATCGGTAATATTTGATTTACCGCATCCATTAGGTCCTACTATTCCAGTAATACCTGGCATGAATTCAACTACACTTTTATCCGCAAAGGATTTAAAACCATGAAGTTCAATTCGTTTTAAATACATGTTATTCCTCTCTAATCTAAAATAACTTTGCCGTCTTCAAAGCCCTTGACGATTGCAAGAGACTGTACTTCATATCCAGCTTCTTCAATTCTATGTCTTCCCTGCTGGAAGCCTTTTTCAACGACAATGCCAATACCTTCTACTGTTGCACCTGCCTGATGGCATAAATCAATCATACCCATAACAGCTTCACCATTGGCTAAGAAATCATCTACAATTAACACATGATCTTCTGGACTTAAATATTTCTTAGAAATCTGTCCAATATAATCCTTATTCTTAGTATAAGAATGAATTTCTGTAGTATAGAAATCATTGTCAGTAATTGCAGAAGAACCCTTCTTAGTAAATACTACATGACAATTATTGAATTTCTGTGCAACGACAACAGCTAAACCAATACCACTTGCTTCAATAGTGACAATCTTGTTAATTGGTTTATTTTTATATCTTTCATAAAATGCATCTGCAATCTTATTAAATAATTCTACATCAATCTGATGATTTAAAAAACTATCTACTCTTAATACATTTTCATTAATAACATATCCGTCTTCTAAAATCTTCTTCTTTAACTCTTCCATCTTCACTAATCCTTTTTCTTTTTTGTGAGTCCTGTAAACATCTCATATGGGATATAAACAGTAAATACAGAACCAACATCTTCTTGTGATTCTACATCTATTTTATAGTGATGTAAATCAATAATCCTTTTTACTATCGATAAACCAAGTCCATTTCCTTCAATTGTACGTGATTTATCCTGTCTATAGAATCTTTCAAAGATATGAGAAATAGCATCCTTGCTCATTCCCACCCCTGTATCTTCAAATCTTACCTGTAGTTCAGTCGGTGTTCTTCTCACTTCCACCGTTACTACACCATGCTCATTTGTATACTTGATTGCATTACTCAACAAATTAATCCAGACCTGTTCCATACGGCTTTCATCCGCTTCAATGATGAATTCCTTTTTAGGATGAATGAATTCTATTTCAATATCCTTACTTAGTGCCGCATTATCTTCCATCTCAATGACACGATTCAACTGTTCAATAAGAGGGAACTCTGTCTTATCTAGTGCTGTATCTTCTCCATCTAATAAAGTAAGCTGCAGCATATTCTTAGATAAATGAGATAAACGATTTGAATTGAACAATATAATATCTGCATATTTTTTTCTTTGTTCATCTGTCAGATTCTCATTTTTTAATATTGTCGCAAATCCACTAATAGCTGTCAAAGGTGTCTGAAACTCATGGGATACATCCGATATAAATTGTTGTCGGAGTGTTTCCTGTTTTGCAAGCCTTACTGCCATTTGATTGAAGGATGCATACAATGATGATATTTCATCCTTTCCTTCATAATTGACACGCACCTTATAATTCCCTTTAGAAAGCTCATCAGTGACTTTTGTGAGACGAGAAATTGGTTTCACAATAATATCTGCAACAATCAGGAAGACAATACTTCCTGTCATCATAAAGATGATTGCGGCACTTGTATATGACTTCATAAAAATATCTTTAGTAGAAGAAAAATCCTTCTGAACAGTCACTACATAAACATGATTATCAATCTTAAATGATTTCGCATATTGCGAGATAATCCCTTCACTACGTAATGACTTCTCTTTTGAAGTCGCAAGTGTCTTCAATTCATCCCCTGAGAGTATAAGTTTCTTATTAACATGTCCATAGCTTTTTGTCTGTCCATCACATGTGACAGTGAAAGACATTTCTGATGTTTCTGAATAATCAGATAGAATCCTGTCCTGATTTTTGATATCAATCAATTTAATCATATCTGCAATATGTTCAGAAGAGTGTTCTAATTCTTCTAAAGCCATTTGATCAGAATCACGATTATATGATCTAATTGTAAAGAAACAGCAGATTGAAAAACTTAATAAAGATGTTAATAAAAAGCCAATTACAAGTTTACTATAAATAGACTTCATTACTCAACCTCTATTTTATAACCTAAACCACGTACTGTCACAACTTTGAATCCTGGAAGATGACCAAGATTCTCACGAATACGCTTAATGTGAACATCTACTGTACGATCAAAACCGTCATAATCCATGCCCCAGATTTTTTCAATAAGCTGTTCTCTTGTGAAAATCTGATTTGGATTCTTAGCCAGTTCAAAAGCCAGCTCAAACTGTTTTAAAGGAAGATGTATGATCTTATCTTGATAACGTACTTCATATTTATCACCATCAAAGATCACATCGCCAATCTTCACCACATTTGAAGAATTAATACTATAACGTTTTAATATTGTTTTAACACGTGCCATTAATTCATCAGGGTCAAAAGGTTTTGTGACATAGTCATCAATACCCAAAGAGAATCCTCTTAGTTTATCCTTTGATTGCGATTTAGCGGTCAACATAATGACCGGAAATTCACGATACTGTCTCATCTGTTCAACAAGTTCAAAGCCATCCATTCCTGGCATCATAATATCTACAACAGCCAAATCAATATATTGGTTTTCTACTATTTCCAACGCTTCTTCAGCATTCGCCGCTTCAATTGTATCAAAACCTGCTTTATCGAGATAAAAACGCACTAATTCTCTAATATGCATTTCATCATCCACAACCATGATTTTAGATTTCATCTTATTTCACCTCATTTGTACTCATTATATCATACTTATTGCGTCATGAAGAGATGAAAGTAAGTCCTCAAGCTGATCTAGACTCATAAGTGTGGCACCTGATGCAAGAGCATGTCCTCCTCCACCAAACTTTGCAGCCACTTCATTAACAATTGCATTTCTAGAGCGAATAGAGACACGATAGACATTATCCTTAGTGTTTTCTGTAATGGCACACCAGACTTCAAACTCTTTAACATTCGCAAGTGTATTGACATAACTAGAGCCTTCTTCACGACTAATACCTAATTCTTTAAGGTCTTCATCCTTCAATATATAGTAAGCCACTTTACCATTGACTTGATAATTGTTCAAGATAAACTGTGTGACTTTTAAATCTTTTTCTTCTCTCAAATACATTGTTTGATAGATTTCTTCAATATTAATGCCTGATTCTAATAAATAAGAAGCTGCCTTGAATGTACGGGAATCAGTAGAACGATACATAAAACGATTTGTATCACCAATAATCCCCATATATAAAGCACGTGCACCTCGTTCATTTAAAGAACAGGTATCCTTCACTTCTTCTAATAATAAAGAAACAATCTGAGAAGCACTTGATGCAGTGGCATCTTCAATATTCATATCTCCATAGGAATCAACAACTATATGATGATCGATTTTAATGATCTTGTCACATACAGAAATATCACCATCAATACGTTCACGATTGGCTGTATCAATCACAATACCAAGAGCAGGAATTTCTTTTTCTTCTTCTATAGGGGCATTGAATTTCTCCCATAAAACATTTTCAAAGTTTCCTTTTAAAACTACATTGATTTCTGGGAAGTTCTCTTTTAAGAAATAATACATACCTACAGTAGAACCAAAAGCGTCATAGTCGGGATTGATATGACGATATAAGAATACTTGTTTATATTGTTTTAATAAATCGATTATTTTATCCATAATTTAACCCACCTTTTCACCCATTTTAACATATTTCCATATAAATAAAAAAGACAGAAATCAATATATGACTTCTGCCTATCATTTTATCCTAAATGTAATAATTTCATAGTATCTCTAGCGATTTCTACTTCTTCGTTTGTAGGGATCACAAAGACATCAATCTTAGAGAACTGATGAGAAATTAATCTATTTTCGTCTGAACGAATCGCATTTGATTCTTCATTGAGGAATACTCCTAAAGCACGAGAACAATCATCGATAATCAAACGTCTTAAGTAAGCAGCATTTTCACCTACACCCGCAGTGAAGGCAATCGCATCTAAGCCACCTAATTCAACGAAATACTGACCAATATATTTAGAAACGATACGTGAATATAATAAACCAGTTAATAATGCACGTTCATCACCTTCATTGAATAAGGCATTTTCAATATCACGTGAATCTGAAGAAATACCTGAAATACCAAGCATTCCTGATTTCTTATTATAGATATCTAATACTTCATCAGGTGTTTTATTAAGTTTCTTGCATAAGTAAGGCATGATAGATGGATCGATTGTACCACATCTAGAACCCATCATAACACCTGCTAGTGGTGTGAATCCCATTGATGTATCAATACACTTACCATCTAATACTGCAGAAAGTGATGCACCGTTACCTAAATGACATACGATAATACGAGAATGTTTAGGGTTACCCAATTCTTTAATAACCTGTTCAGAAACATATTTATGACTTGTACCATGTGCGCCATATTTTCTAATCTTATAGTCTGTATAATATTCTAATGGTAATGGATATAAATATCTTTCTCTATCCAATGTCTGATGGAATGCTGTATCAAATACAAATACATGTCCTACTCCTGGAAGTGCTTCTTTGAATGCACGATAACCAATTAAGTGAGCAGGGTTATGAAGTGGTGCTAATTCACATAACTCCTCTACTTTACTTACTACATCTTCATCTACAACAGCACTTGAATCAAAATATTCTCCACCATGTACAATACGATGTCCTACCCCTTCAATTTCTTCTAATTTTTCAACAATATTTTCTTTTACTAATGCATCTAATACTAAAGAAACAGCGACCTTATGATCTGGAATAGGTAATTTTTCTGTTTTCTTCTGTCCATTATGTTTAATAGTAAAAATTCCTTCTTCTAGTCCAATTCTTTCCACAATCCCTGAGCAGATTACTAGTTCTGAAGGCATGTCTAATAATTGGAATTTTAATGATGAACTACCAGCGTTTACCGCCATGATTTTAGCCATACTATAACCTCCTTAAAATCATATAATTTAATTTTACTAAAATAAAATACAAAACACAACAAGAAGTTGTAAGCGTTGACATTTATTTCGGGATTTATTTCGGGAAACAGTATTTCGTAACAAAAAAAGAATCAAGGATATTGGACAGGAAATCTCTATAAGAAGATGGTAAAAGTTATTCAAGAAAAAACTATGTAGACATTTCTTATTCCAAAGATTTGATTCACGATATTAGACAAAGAAACTTGCGGCGAAACCATTGACCTGAGGTAACCAATCCACGCATAACAGAGTGGCCAACCGCAGATAAATCTGTATAGAAGTTTCTTGTCCTATGTCCTTGATAAAAAAAACAATATAAAACGAAAGCGTAAACGAAAATCAAAGAAATGTGTTATTTCCACTTGACAATCGTCATTTCATAACAGAACTATAGACAAAGACCACTGCATCAGATTCCAGAGTAAATACTATTTTCCAGTAACTGAAAACGGTGACAGAAGATACTTTGCAAGAAAGACTGACTGCATGGTCATTGAGTCATTTGATCGACAGTTTCTGGCAAATATCGCTGATAAGCTTTATCTAATGGAAGAAGTACCCAAACATGAACTAGTATCAAAGGAATTTGATGCTCCTAAGGAAGCACCTAAGAAAGAAAAGAAAAAGTATATTCCTCCAATGAATCATCCATGGAGAAAAGACAGCTTTGCGAATTATGCTGCAAAACGAAAGCACCGTTGTGGTGCTCATGTTTGATTATCATTAAAATTTTAAGTCCATGGAAATTATAGATATCATTGATAGAAGAACCAAGAAGGCATAATCAAGTTATACTCAGATAATCGATAAAAAAGAACTCGCTAAAAGGCAGTTACTTCTGACTGCCCTTTACAAGTGGAAACCCCCAAATATTTAAAGCGAGTTTTCTATTGACCCCCCCTTAAAAATTAAAGGTTCTTAAAATTTAGGAAACACCTAATTATTTTAAATTACCTTTATTTACTCGTTACAGTCCCCTTTTTCATTGTTTTCTGCATAAGTTCTATCTATAACTATTTCATTTCAAAAAGTATTATCAGCAATATTGTTAAACCAATATGTAATCCAAACCAACCAAACCAAGCTATTCCAAATGTACTAGATAACCACACACAAACAAAATATCCTATAACAGCGACTACAGGTGTATATTTCCATTCTTTATATACAAGATAACTTAAAAATAAATAAAATAATGTAATAAAAATATTTGTATAATCATCATCAATATTGCTTAGTAACACTGAAAAATTAATAATATTAAATATTAAAAGTACAAAAGATAATAATAATCGTCTGATTTTCAACATATAAGTTTACTCCCTTTACCAAAATAATTGCGGATATATTGCTCTGCTTTGTGTGTCATCTATAATTTCAATTGCTTTTATATCTGAAAATGTATTTTTTATCTGTATTAAATTCTCATAAGTGTTTTTCTTATCAGTTTCCACAAAGTAAATTGATAAAATTCTATTTTTAAAATAATATTCATAATTTAATCAGAACGCTGAAGGGGCTGTGTCAAAATTGCAC
>NZ_UQGV01000039.1 GCF_900540665.1 uncultured Catenibacterium sp.
TAGCAGAAATGATTTTCTTTAATCAGGTAGTAGCCTGGAGAATGGAGATGTAAATAATGAAAATAGATGCACATAATCATATTGGCAAAAAGAAGGGTGTAAGTGTTAGTGTAGATGATTTTATTAAAAGTATGGATGAAGCAGGAATTGATAAAGCCGTCGTATTTTCCTTTTCCGAACAGATAGATAATGACTATGTTATTGAATCAGTAAAACGATATCCCGATAGACTCTTTGGCTTTGTAACAATTAATCCTTGGTCTACTACATCAGAAGAAGATCTAGAAAAAGCATTTTCAACTGATGAAATCTATGGATTAAAACTTCATCCTGTTAAACATGCTTATGCATTAGATGACCACAGTCTGTTAGATCCTTTATTTAAAATATGTGAAAAACATAATAAACCTATCCTAATCTTTGGTGGTGCAAATGTATATTCTAGTCCAAATATGTTTGCTGAAATGGCTATGACTTTCCCAAAAGTCAATCTGATTATGGCGCATGGAGGACAGATGTATGAAACAACATCAGCTATTAATGTTGCTAAGAAATATAAAAACATTTATATTGAAACATCTTCAATGTTTGGAATCAGAATCAAAAACCTCGTTAAAAAGAATTTAACAGATCAACTCATTTTTGGCTCTGATACTCCTACAGGAGATATGGAACTAGAAATGAAAAAGATTGAATCTATAGTTAAAGATGAAAATAAATTAAATAACATTTACAGCTTGAATTTAATGAAACTATTGAACGGAGGGAACTCATTATGATTATTGATTCTCATAATCATATCGGCAAAAGAAAGGGTATTAACTTCACTGCTGAAGAAATGATCGAATGGTTAGATAAAGCAGGTGTGGATGCATGTGTTGTTACTTCCCAGGTAGAAACAATTAATAATGATTATGTTGCTGATATGCAAAAGAAGTATCCTGATAGAATCATAGGATATGCTGTTGTTAATCCATGGGAATGGGAGGCAGAAGAAGAATTAGAACGTTGCTTTAGAGACTTAAACTTATATGGATTAAAACTCAATCCTGTTAGACATGGTTTTGCTTTAGATAGACATGAAATTGTTGATCCTTTGTTCAAGATTTGTGAAAAGTATAATAAACCAGTACTTGTCCATGGCCAATCTGATATGTTCAATATGCCTGGTAAATTTGATGAAATGGCAGAAACATTCCCAAACGTTACATTAATCATGGCACATATTGGAGAACCAGATGCGATTGATGCAGCTATTAGAGTAGCTAAACGAAGAAAGAATGTTTATATTGATACAGCAAGTGTTCAATTAAGCACATTGAAGAAAGCATTAAAGGAAATTGATCCTAATAAAATTATGATGGGTACAGATGCACCATGGGGAGATTTCACTTTATCCATAGATTTAGTCAAGAAAGCCACTGATGATATAGAGATACAAAATAAAATTCTAGGTGAAAATATTGTAAGAGTATTAAACTGGAAGAAATAACCTCAAACTAGAAGACAGATTAGAATGAACCTCATTCCAATCTGTCTATTTTCATTTACCAGTTTTAGATAGTATATTGATATTAAACTGATAATAGGCTATAATACAACGATTTAGCAAAAGCTAAATGGGCGGCATGGGATGAAAAGGAGACTATTATGTATAATTATGTAACAAACAAAAAATTAATAAGCAGCATGCGTTCCTGTTGTGGAGATATGACGCAAGACCTATGTCATACCCTAAAGGAAGAATCTAATATAGGTGCAGAGGTCACTCTCGTTGGTAGTGGGGCAAGAAATCTAATACTTCAAAATGCCAACGAACCCATAGATTTGGATTATAATCTTAGAATAGTCAGAAGTGATGACTGGGATTGTAAATATATCAAGGAATGCGTTAGAAAAGCTTTTAATATTGTTCTTAGAAAACATGGATGGAGAGATTGTGAAGATTCCAAATCCTCATTGACCACTAAAAAACATCATCTTCCAGGAGGTAAAACATTATTTTCAATAGATGTTTGTATCGTTTATGAAGATGAAGATGGAAATTTTTATCGTTTAATTCATAAAAAGACTGGTAATACTAATGTTAACAATATTGCATATGCTGCTAGCATTTATGCTGGTCTTGTTACTAGAAGGCCTGTTAATGAATACTATTGGAATATGGCTCCAAATTCTAGAAATATTAAATTTAAAGTCGATTATATTAAAAGTAATGGAAAGTGGAAATTAGTCAGAGAACAATATAAGGGTATTAAGAATAGATACTTAACACAAAACGATCATAATCATCCTTCATTTATTTGTTACATTGAAGCGGTAAATAACGTATATAACTCAAGAAAACATTGGAAGCAATAAACTGCTAAGATTATTTTTAGAAATGGCTTGAACTTAATTAATGGATAGTATATATTGTTCTATTCCATTTTGGAATGCAGGGATTATAAATGGAAAAACTATATGTAAATAAACTTAACGATTCAAAATACGTCGCATTAATTACAGTCCTTGATTATGAAATATCAGTCAACAAGTATCTAAAACAGTTATCATTTAAAGCTTATCCAAATAAACCTAAACACGTACTTGTAGATCTAGCTTTAAAAACTGGAATAGATAAATATAGATTTGTTGAATTTGATATTAATGAATCAGGAAAGATAGAATTAGATACTTATAAGTATGTTTCAGTTAATACAATCTATGAAACTCTAGCAAACATCTACCTAAAAGATAAGAAAGAAATAGTATTAAACTCTATCTTAACTGATTCACAGATAAATCAACTTTTAAATTAATCTTACAATTCAAGAAGCGGTTCTTTCACATAAGAAAACCCTATATACTTATTTTTGAAATTTTGAAATTACACACTGATTTTATTGACAAAATGCTGAATTGTGGTAATCTATGCTTAGAGACTGAGCAATAAACATTTTCATTTGCTCATAAAAAATTACAACTATAAAAAAGAATGGTAACATTCTCGGTGAACAGGCACCGTAAAAAGTCGAATTCAAGAGGTAGAATTCAAAATAACCTCGTCCGAGTATATATCGAATAGATATATGAGCCTTGCAGTTAGGAGATAAACTGTAGACAAGAGATAGTCTTAAAAACAATCTCGTCCGAGTATATATCGAACAGATATATGAGCCTGGCGACCAGGATAAAACCTGTTATTTTTTTATGATACTAAGCGGGTAATTTCCTGCTTTTTTTGTCTAAAGGAGAACTATATTTATGCACAGTCTCAGCAAATCGAATAAAACAAGAATTATTAGAGATATAATTGCAGGTGCAAGACTTTATGAAAAGTTTCTAGTACCTTATGATTTTTTGATTGTAACTAACGATGGCAAATATAATGAAGTGAGATTTAATAAGGGAGATTTTGCTCATTTGGTTGGTGTGCGTTCCCATTTAAATGATTTGGATTTTTATAAAAATTGCATTAAAGGAACTATAGCAGAAAATAACATTAATAACCAACAGCACTATGACTTTGGTACGATTCGTAAGAAAATTATGCGCATAACGAAAATTAATAAGATTGTTTATGCGAATGCTCAAACGAATCTAGTTTTAGTTAACTTACATACAAAAACGCGAGATTTTCCTTTAGCAATAGAGAGTACTAATGATAAAATGGTTGTAGCATTTACTGGAAAAGATCTCCATGCAAGAAGTTTGCGTAATAATAATCAAACTAATGCTGATGAAAAGAAAAATATTTTGGCAATTTTTTTTAAAGAAAAGAATTCAAAATCTAAATATTCGAACTGTGTTTATTTGAAAAATTATAAAGTTCTTAAAAGTATCTGTTGTGATTTGGAAGAAAAAGTTTCAGTTAAAATTTTTAATGATCTTGATAAAAATAAGACTACTCAAATTTAATTAATACTTGTCCTGATTGTCCACACAATCAGGTTTTCTTATGTTCTAATACTTATTATTTCCTCTATCTAATGCATATAGTAATCTTAGACTCTCTATTTACTACATATAGTAATCTTAGTATTAAAATCACTATATATAGTCTTTTTAGTCTCCATTCTCTATATAAGAGTACTACAATTTCTATCTATCACCTATATCTCAATTTTACTAGACATAATCAACTAAATATGGCATAATACATCTCTGTACGAAAGGAAATGTAGACTATGATATCAACACATAATGTATCACTCAGATACGGAGATCGCGCTTTATTTGAAGATGTATCAGTAAAATTTACTGAAGGAAATTGTTATGGGATTATTGGTGCAAATGGTGCTGGTAAATCCACATTCTTAAAAATATTATCAGGTGAAATAGAACCAAACAAAGGTGAAGTAATTATTGAACCTAATAAGAGATTATCTGTTTTAAAACAGGACCACTTTGCTTATGATGACAACAAAGTTGTAGAAACAGTTATCATGGGTAATAAGAGACTATTTGAAATCATGCAGGAAAAAGAGAAGCTATATGCTAAAGCTGATTTTAATGATGAAGATGGTATAAGACTAGGAGAACTTGAAGGTGAGTTCGCAGACATGGATGGCTGGAATGCTGAAAGTGATGCTGAAATCATGTTAAATGGTTTAGGTATTACAACAGAATACCATGACATGTATATGAGAGACTTAGATGGTAACCAGAAGGTTAAAGTATTATTAGCCCAGGCTTTATTTGGAAACCCTGATATTCTTTTACTAGACGAACCTACCAACCATCTAGATCTAAAGAGTATCAGATGGTTAGAAAACTTCCTATTAAATTTTAAGAACACAGTCATTGTAGTATCACATGACCGTTATTTCTTGAACAAGGTATGTACACATATTGCTGATATTGATTACAGCCGTATTCAGCTATATGTAGGTAACTATGACTTCTGGTATGAATATTCTCAGATGCAGATCCAGCAGATGAAAGACCAGAACAAGAAAGCAGAAGCTAAAAAGAAGGAATTAGAAGAATTCATTGCACGTTTCGGTGCCAATGCTTCTAAAGCAAAACAGGCTACTTCTCGTAAGAAACTATTAGATAACTTAGAAATGGCAGATATGAAACCATCACTAAGAAGATACCCATTTATTGGTTTTAAACCAGGTAGAGAAGTAGGAAACATTGTATTAAATGTAGAAAACCTTACTAAGGTAGTAGATGGAGAAACTCTTATTAATAATGTTTCTTTCTCTATTCTTCCAAATGAAAAGGTTGCTTTTGTAGGAGACGATAAAGCAACAGAAGCATTCTTTAAGATCATCATGGGAGAAGATAAAGACTTTGAAGGTTCTTATAAATGGGGTATTACGACTACTCAGTCATACTTCCCTAAAGATAATTCAGCATTCTTTAATGATTGTGAATTATCTTTATTAGACTGGTTAAGACAGTTTACTGATGGCAGCATGTATGAACAGGAACTTAGAGGATGGTTAGGTAGAATGTTATTCTCTGGTGATGAAGCATTAAAGAAAGCGAATGTTTTATCAGGAGGAGAAAAGGTAAGATGTATGCTTGCGAAAATGATGATGCATGATGCAAATGTATTAATTTTTGATGAACCTACAAACCACCTTGATCTAGAATCTATCCAGGCATTAAACCAAGGTTTAATGCGTTTCCCAGAAAACATTCTATTTACTTGTCATGACCACCAGTTTGTTCAGACAATTGCGAATAGAATTATCGAATTCACTGCAGAAGGTACAATTGACCGTCTTTCTACATTCGATGAATATTTAGAATACAAGGACACACTTGAAGCATAAGAGCGGATTAAACCGCTCTTTTTTTCTTCTTGAGGCTAGGTTCTTATACGATGAGTATCTTAATACCTGTATCATCCTATAAGGCTTAGAGAAGCTAAAAATCATTTTCTAAATCTGAAACTCACTTATAAACAGATTCTAAAAGTATTATCATATTACTTATAGAAATAGGAGGATAACTAAATGGGTAAACTATTATTAACTGGTGTTGATGGAAACTTAGGTCAATTAGCTGCTGACGTATTACTAACATTAGAACCAGTAGAAAACTTAATCTTTTGTGGTTACAATGAAGACTCACTAAAGAAATATGCTGAAAAGGGTGTAGAAACACACGTAACTAACTTTAATAATCCTGATGGATTAGTTGAAGCATTTAAAGGGGCTGATGCTCTCGCATTAATCTCTATGCCATTTGTTGGTGTTAAAAGACAGAATGCACATAAGAATGCTGTAGATGCAGCTAAAGCAGCAGGTGTAAAACAGATTATCTATACTTCTTTAGTTAATGCTGATGATGAAACAAACCCATCAGTAGAAAAGAAAGACCATATCTATACTGAAAAATATATTCAGGAAGTAGGTCTAGACTATCAGTTCATGAGAAACTCTCAATATGCTGAAGCAATGGTTACTAACTACTTTACTTACGCTCACATGAATGCACCACTTACTAATTCACAAGGTGATGGTCTAATGGCCTATGTTTCTCGTAAGGACTGTGCTAAAGCATTAGCTTATGCATTACATAGATCAAATGAATTTCATCATAAAGTATGGAATATTAATGGATTAGAACTAATGACTATTTCAACATTCTGTGCTATTGGTGATGTAAGTACAGGAAACCATGTACCATTTGTAAATGTCACTGATGAAGAAAACTATCAGATCTGGGATGCAATGGGTGTTCCTAGAACAACTGATGGCGTATTCCTAAAGGATTCAGAAGCACCATTCTCTTCAGATGGCATGGTTACATTTGCACAGGCTATTAGAGAAGGTAAAATGGATATTCATACAAAAGACTTCACTGAACTAACAGGAGACACACCTATTTCAGTAAGATATATGTTTGATCATAATGAAGAATTCCAGATTGGTGAAAGACATTCTCAAGACAAATAAACTATACACTAGAGCGGATTATCCGCTCTTTTTCTTCTTAAGGCTAGGAAAATATATTATTGCTATTAGAATGAGATAATAGTATTGAACGCTTTATTAATAAAAGGCATAATATCAGTAAAGGGGGACAGAGGAATGAAGATATGTTTATTTGGAATTTCTAATGTTGGAAAAACAACTGTGGGGAAATTACTTGCTGAACGTTTAGATATTAAGTTTGTCGATTTAGATGAAGAAGTGAAAAACCGCTTGAAAATGTCTCTTGAGGAATTTGTTAACACTGAGAATTTACGGTGGAGAGATCAGAAATGAGGAAGTATTATCAAGAAGATTATTAAAATGGAAGAAGACGTTGTCTTTGCAATTTCACCCATTTCTTATATTGAAAACTTTAAAACAAGCATTATATCAGATGATAATTTACTGATTGAGCTGTACGATACTCCAGAGAATATTTTTTCGAGGCTTATATTTAGTGATGAAAATGACGAGATCTATACTAATGATAATTACAAAAATGCGAACAAAGATTATTATATGAAAGAGATTCAAGCAGATTTAGATTGGTACGGAATGGTTACTGCTAAGATAGGGATACACAATCGTGTATTTGTTAATAACAATTTGCCGGAAGAAGTTGTGGATAGAATAATCATGGAGTATAATTTGGAAAATGACGATTGTGGTATACTAAAATAAAAATAATTAGAAATGGGGGATGAAGGATGAGCGTGCAGACAGATTGTGAGATGTTATCCATTGAGGTAATGGAAACGTATGCAGAAAAATATGATCTTACCGGTGATGAAGTAGCCGAATTATTTCACAAAAATCAGGTTTTTGAGAAGATGCTGATTCAGCATGAATATCTTCATCAAATAAGTTTTGAAGAAGTCATGGAATATGTGGAAAAAGTGATAGCAGAGGATTCAAGAGAATTAATGGTTTACCATGGCACATGTTCTGATTTTGATAAAATAGACTTAAAAAAATCACATAATCGTCGTGATTTTGGAAAAGGATTTTATACGACCATTTTGCGTTCCCAATCGAAAGAATGGGCATATCGACTTTCTTTAAGAGAAAAGAAGGATAGGTATTATGTGTATGAATTTGTATTTGAAGAAGTAGCTGCATTACGAGTAAAACGTTTTGATACATTGAATGAAGAATGGTTAGAATTTGTTAAATTGAATAGAAGTAAAGGTGGTCTACAGCATGAGTATGATGTGGTGATTGGTCCTGTAGCTGATGATAATACCATGGAGACTGTACAATTATATATTGCTAATATACTTACTGCGAAAGAGGCAGTGGAGAGATTGCGATACAGTAAAGTAAATAATCAGGTATCCTTTCATACAGAAAAAGCCTTAGAATACCTGAAACCGGTTAGGAGGATTTCTTATGCCAGAGAATATATATATAGTTTTAATGGAAAAGATATTACAATGAATGTATGTATACAGATTAGAGATGTAGTGAAATTATTACAGGAACATTTTCAAATCAGTTTTGAAGAAGCTGTATTACGTTTCTATAAATCGGAAACATATAAGACGTTGCAGGAAACAGAAAACGGTCTGTGGGCAGAATCAGCGGAATATATAGCAGATAGATATTATGAAGAAATTGCAGACTAATATTCCAAGACCAATAGAGTGACTGAAGAAAGTGGATAAGTTAGTCTATAGAGCATAAAAGGAATCCTCATCACAGGATTCCTTTTAAAGTAGACTTGCTTCTTTCTCAAATTCTTCATAACTATTTACAAAATGATATGGTTCATACTCTCCATAGGCAGTGGGTCTACTGATAGTAATAATTTCTATATCATACCCAAGTCTTTCTTGTATTCTATCTGCAAATTTTGCCATTTCTTCTCCAGGCTCTGTCTGTAATGCAATACATCCAGTTTTATTCATCCTCTTTGCGACTAGATAACACATAAACCTATACCTCCTGACTTGATTATACATCTACATATTATGAACACAATAGTGTTTTTCTTCTCTTGATAATCACTCATTCTAATAATAGAATACTCCTAAAGGAGGCTACTATGGATATCGATAATGTATATGTAAGAGATGCTATTTTGTATTATACAATCCAACAATATTTCAATTGTAATGATAAGAAAACAAGTCAATTCATAGTACAACTAGATCACTTCAATTATAGAAGTGGTCTCATACATAATATCCCTTACTTATCCTTGCAATTACACGTATCAGAGAAGGATTTCTATCATACCTATCTAAGAGTCAAGGATAGTTTTAAAGCTCTCCCAGAAGACGTTATTTTAGTCAAGAAAGGTGATGAGATATACTCTAAACTATTAGCTATGATTCAAGCAACACCACCATATTTATTTCTTAAAGGCAATGTACACTTATTAAATGAAAAGTCTGTCAGTGTAGTAGGGAGTAGAAATGCTTCTAAGGAAGCAATGGAAAAAACAGAAATACTTGTAAAAGCATTAGTAAAAAGAAATATAGTAGTCAATGCAGGACTTGCGAAAGGTATAGATACAATGACCCACCAAACAGCATTAAAAAACAATGGAAGAACTATAGCTGTTATAGGAACACCTATTAACCAGTACTATCCTAAAGAAAACAAAAAACTTCAACTCACAATTGAAAAACATGGACTTGTTGTCTCACAGTTCCCACCCTGTAATAAAGTATACAAATGGAATTTTCCTAAAAGAAATGCGACTATGAGTGGTATTTCTATTGCGACTATTATCATGGAAGCAGGAGAGAAGAGTGGGGCATTAAGACAAGCAGATCACTGCATTAAGCAAGGTAGAGACATCTTGATACCTTACTCATTACTACAATCTTCTCTCTTATGGCCTAGAAAGTATATACAAAAGGGAGCACATACCTTTAAGAATATAAAAGAAGTATTAGAACTATTAAATAAATTAGAAGGAGACCATAAATGTGTATTGAAATAGAAAACTACAAACAACATAATTTATTCAATTACTTTGATTACAATCAAATAGATACTGATGCTGAAGAATTACTTAATACTCTCTTGAATAATCCAGAATACAATCTTAAGCTCAACAAAAGAAGAGTACCAGTCATGGAAATTGCGAAAGTTTTAGGCTTTACAATCTATATTACAAAATTCAATGATTATAATGCTAAAGCAACAATAGGCATATCAAATCAACTTATTGATAAATACAAAAGTGATAAGGTCATTATTTTAAGTAGTGAATATACTGATGAAGAAATTCTTTTCTCTTTATGTTATGAGTTAGCACATTATATCTATGATAGTAATCCAATTGATGAGTATTCTCATACATATAGAATCAATGATATAGAACTAAGAGCTATTCGTTTTGCGGATGCTTTATTAATGCCTCTAACATCCTTCAAAGAAGCATATACTGAGCTATCTCATAACATTAATAATCCAGAACTTCTTATTCATGCATTATCTGATACATTTAATGCACCCCAAACTGCAGTACAAAGACGAATAAAACAAGTGATAAATACAAAGCTTTAAAGGAGTGTCGGATTCTTTATGAGTGTGAGTTTGAATAAGTCAGAGAAATCTGGCTTATTTTTTATTGCAAGAATGTTCATGCTTCTATAAGTTGGAAGAGATAAAAACAAATATGCATTTTTATTAAGTAATCTTTACGTATAAAGGGTATAGATAATATAGGAGACTTATTTTGTATCTAGAAGAGAGTATTTTCATAATCCATGACAAAGAATCAAGGAGAGTATTATATTGCTTAAAAGAGTTTTAGACATAAATATCAGTGAGAAAGGATGGTTTTATGAGCAAAACAATTGAACAGCTTATTGAAAGCTTAGATACAATACCTTTTTTGTTTGTTGGTTCAGGATTATCAAGAAGATATTATAATTTACCTGATTGGATAGGATTGTTAAAAGTAATGGCTGCTAAATTAAACAAAGATTCATTTACATTCCGTTCTTATGAAGATCGAGCATCTTTTGAAAACAATCCATATGGTATTAATCCTAAAATAGCTTCACTTATAGAGGAAGACTTCAATAAGGAATGGTTTCGCAGTCCTGAAATTAGAACTCTAGATGAAGCATATACTGAAAAGGTAGAGAACGGATGTTCTCCATTTAAAGCCGAACTGAGTTATTATTTAAAGCAAAAATCAGTGTTATGCCCAGAATTAAAAGATGAAGTTATTTTATTGAACAATATCGCGAAAAAATCAATTGCTGGAATTATTACGACAAATTATGATTTGTTTTTTGAAACATATTTGTCTCAGTATACAATTTATATAGGCCAGCAAGCACTCTTATTTTCTCAATTACAAGGTATTGCAGAAGTTTATAAAATTCATGGTTCTCTAAATGATCCTCGATCTATAGTTATTAACGAAAAGGACTATAAAGAATTTAAAGAGAAGCGTGAATATTTGGCTGCTAAGCTACTTACTATATTCATGGAGTATCCTATTATTTTCATGGGCTATTCTATTTCAGATTCTAATATTAGGGATATTTTAAGTTCTATAGTAAAATGCATGTCAAATGAACAGGTTAAATTACTGAAAAGAAGATTCATATTTATTGAATATGATGCAGAAATGGAAGGATATGATATTGGTGAATCATCATTTGCATTTGAAGATAATAAAATGATTACAATGACAAAAATAACCCTATCTGACTATTCATTGATTTATAATGCAATCGGCAAAAAGAAAATGAAAATACCCGTTCGTTTACTGCGATTATTAAAAGATGAATTATATTTGTTTACATTATCAAATGAACCTACTGAAAATATTAAAGTAGCTGCAATTGATGATGATAGAGTTTCAAATGATGAATTAGTAATTTCTATAGGCACAACAGAAACAATTAGCTTAGATGGATTAAAAGGCATTTCTACAGATCAATGGTATAGAAATATTGTGATGCATGATCTCAGATATAATACTGAAGATTTATTAGATTATGCACCAACGCTAGCAAAACAAGTTTCAGGTATACTACCTGTTAATTCTTTATATGAGGACAAATATCAGAGAATAGAAGGGATTGATAAGTTGCTGGTAAAAGATTTTGAAGATATTATTTCTAAAACAATAGAGAGAGCACGTAGTAGACACCCTCAAATTGACATAGAAAGTATTTTAATGGAAATACCTGATATAGATAAGCAAATGCTAAATATAGCTTACTTGAAAAAGGAGCAAATTAATTTGATTGAATTAGAAAACTATTTAAAAACTCAGTTTGAACAAGATAACGATATATTAAGCAATTCAAAACAAACTACTCGTACAAATCTAAGAAGATTGATTAGAATTTATGATTATTTAAAAGGAGAAAGCAAAAAAGCCTCTGATTAAAGCACCCTTTCAAAGGACACCATCAGAAGCCTCTTTCTTACTAGAAAACCATTCAACAAGGCGGCTCTCTAAAAGCTACCCTATCTTCCAGCTCTCTTCATAAGTATTATACATAATGATCATAATTTTGCAAGTATACAGTGAAAGGAGTCAGAGCAATCTGGCTCTTTCTTTTTTACATAGCAAAAAAGCCTCTAATTAAAGCTGCCTTTTAAAGGTCACCATTAGAAGCCTCTTTCTTACTAGAAAACCTTTCAACAAAGCTACTTTATAAAAGCCACCTTATCTTCCAGCTCTCTTTATAAGTATTATACATGCTTATCGTAAAATTACAAGTAAATTATTTGAATTTTTTAAATGTCTAAAGTGAAAAGTTAAATTCCACTTTAGGCGAGTCAAAGTTGAGTTTAGTCTTTCCCATTTCTCCAGTTGAATTTACTTTTACACCTTAGGGGATTTTATCATCATTCTTGCTTGTTTATTGAAATTTATTGTTGCGTATATAGAGGTAAGGAGCCCGTTTAAGGTATTATAAAAGGAGTCAGATTTTTCTGACTCCTTTTATAGAAACAACTTTTATGCTTTATACACTTCGTTATCAATCATCTTTTCTTTCTTAGCTACAATTACTGAAGTAGAAGCATCACCAACTACATTAAGTGAAGTAACTAACATTTCAATAGGTCTATTGATTGAAAGAATTAATGAGTATGCAAGTAATGCTGCATCGTTTGTATAACCCATACCAGTTAAGATAGTAAATAGGATAACAGCACCTGCACCTGGTGCAGCTGGAGTACCAACTGATGCAATTAATGCAAGTACTGCAATAACTGCCATAGACATGAATGTTACTTTATATCCAGAACTAGCTGCAATAAACATAGCTGCAATAACCTGCATGATTGCTGTACCATCCATATTGATTGTCATACCTAAAGGTAATACAAATGATGCAATCTGATTATCTACACCTAATTCTTCAGTTACTGTTCTCTTATTGATTGGAAGAGTTGCAGCACTAGAAGAAGTAGAGAAACCAAATAAAGCAACCTTAACCATCTTCTTCATGAATGGCTTTGGATTTACTCTAGCCATAGACATTAAGTAGATTGGATAAGCTAAGAATAAATACATAAATAATGCAATAACAACTGTAACAACATAAGCAAGTGCTGGTCTTAATGAATCAATACCATAAATTGCGAATGTTCTTGTTAATAAGCAGAAGATACCAATAGGTGCAAACTTATTAACTACAAATGATAAGAATAAAGTAATAATCTTAGACACTTCTTCGAATAACTTCTTTAGAGTCTTTGTTTCTTCTTCTAATGTATTCATTGCAAGACCCATAGCAACTGCTATAAATACAATGGCTAATACGTTACCATTAGTAGAGAAAGCTGAAATAAGATTGTTAGGAATAATGTTTAAAATAATGTTTAATGGGTTAGAACCAGTAGAACCCTGCTGGATAGTTACTGCTGCTTTACCCACTGCATTAAAGAATCCTAAACGATATACAATAGAGGCAACCACGCCTGCAAAACATAATGCACATACAGTTGTAATAAAGAAAGTTAAAATAGTCTTAGTAGAAATTCTACCTAACTTCTTTGTATCTGTGATAGTTGAAATAGCTAATGTAATAGATACAAATACCATAGGTACAATAATAAGCTGTAATGAATTAACAAATAACTGACCTACAATATAGAAGATCCCAACAGCTTTAGTTGCTGTAGGCTGTGTAATATCCTGAAAGAATAAGTTATTGATCTTTGTCCAAAGATCAGTCTGACCACTACTTACTAAGTGTTCTCTTAACATAATGCAGCCAAACCCACAGGCAAGACCACAAATCATCGCAATTAACATCTTTTTAGCTAACTGCTTACCATTACTCGTTTTCATTTTTACCCTCCTGAATTTAATCCCAAAATTGAGATTATTATACACTATCTAGAATATAATGCAAATAGTATTCATAAAAATGTGAATGAGCATAATATATTTATTTAGAACTATGATATAATAATCAGCATAGGAGGAAATAAACATGTATACTGATCATAGGGAAGAGATGTTGAAGTTAAGAGAAGAACTTCTATTAGTGGAAGAAGAACGTAAAGCAGGTAAGAAGATTTATACTATTGATGAATTAGATGAAATCCTAAATGAAGTTATTGATAATGCAAAACAGTCAGGTTAAGATACCTGACTGTTTTACTTAAGAAAGGGGAGATCACTAGCAGTAATCTCCCTGAGGGAAAGATATATTTGCTTTTAATAATTCCAGTTCTTCCAGTCCCCACCAGTTAACTTATCAAAGTCTTCACCATTAATTTCTGCACCATCACCATAGGAATGATCACCTTTCCAGTGATATTTAGGATCATCTTCGTATGTCATAGATCCTTTATTGCTTCCTGATGAAGAATTACTTGAACTATTACTACTTCCAGAAGAACTTTTATTATTGTTATTTGAAGAAGAACTATTATAAGATCTATTTGTATTAGAACTCTGTTTCTTCTGTACCTTAGTCTTTACACTTGTAGTTCCATCTTTATTCTTCACTGTCTCATGAACAACTTCTTCATTATTGCTAATCACTGGTTTTGCAATCACAGTGACCTTACCGGTCTTCTTGGTTTCATTATTAGACTTGTCCTTTACTGTGACATTAAAATCATACTGTCCTGGAGTATTTATATCTATTTTACTTGTATCAATCTCAATACTTATTTCAGATAGATCACTAATATTCATTAGAGACTTGAGAGAATTGTAATCAAGTGTATCTAAACCAGTTCCTTGTAATAACTCCATATTTGCGGGTAATACAAACTCTGGTGCTTTTGTATCCTTTACAATAACACTCTGTTTCAAAGACTTCTTTTTATACTTCACAGTAATAGTATACTTACCTACTGCAGGATAAGTCTTATCTTTCTCATTAGGTATATTATTGATTATTTCTAAATCATATTTATCAAAATCCTTATAATCTTTTACTATATCCTTAAGTTTAGGTGTATATGCAGTTCCATATTCTACATTCACCTTATTAGTCTTAAGCTCTAATTTAGGGTTACTTAACGCATAAGCAGTAGCACCTACACCAATAACTAAAACTGCTCCTGTAGTTATCATTATCTGTTTCTTATTCATATTTTTTCCTTCCCTTACTATATATCTTATATACAATGATATTCTTACTGTTAGTTTGATGCAATAGAGAAAGTACTATATTTCTATTATTTACAAGTATTACATAAGAATAATAGAAAAAGAGATCTCTTTTCTAAGAAATCTCTTTCTTTAAGCTTTTTCCAATAGTGAACCACATAGTAATATAACAAGCGCCACCACCTATAAAATTACTAATTGCTTCTGAAATAAACACACCTTCAATTCCAATAAAACGCGGAAGAATAATAGTCAAAGGAGCTACTATGATCACTTTTCTAAAGATAGAAAAGAAGATAGCCTGTTTAGACTTGCCTAGTCCTACTGCCACAGATTGACCGCATATCTGTAATGATTGCATAAAGAATCCTGCAAAATATAATCTAATATAAATAATTGCATGTTTAGTAATATGAGGATCATGAGTAAAGATATTAATAAAGTATTGTGGGAAAGCAGTAATTAATACCCAGATAATAAACATTGTTCCAAAACATAAGAGTGTCACAAAACGTATTGCTGATAATACACGCTTATATTCCTTAGCACCATAGTTATATCCTAATACTGGCTGAGCTGCATTTCCAAACCCTTGTGCAGGTAACTGTACAACTTCTCTAATAGAGTTAATAATAGTCATAATCGCTATATAGAGATCACCACCATATAATTGTAAAGTAGAATTACATACAATAGATACTATCGAATTAGTCATACCTATCATAAATCCTGCAGTCCCTAAAGAGAATATACGCTTTACATAATAAGGGTTTAAATACATACACTCTTTCTTTAACTTAAGTATCGTTTGATCACTTGTTAAAAAGTGTATTGTCCATAAAGCAGATACAAACTGTGACAGTACTTTTGCAAGTGCTGCACCCTTTACATTCATATTCAATACAAATATAAATATTGGATCCAATATAATATTCAATACAGCACCAATCAGTACTGTCATCATTCCTATCTTCGCAAACCCCTGACTATTAATAAAACTATTCATACCTAGTCCTATTAACACAAATACAGTCCCTAATAAATATATAGTCAAATAATCATTCGCATACTTGAATGTATGACTACTCGCACCAAAAAGCCATAAGATCTTCTCTTTAAAAAGAAAACCAATAATCATTAAACCTATCCCAAATAGTACTAACAAACAGAAAGCATTTCCCATAATCTTTTCTGCTTCTTTATTATTCCCTCTACCTCTCGCAATCGAACAAAGTGGGGCACCACCCATACCAAAAAGATTCGCAAACGCAATTACTATAGAAATAATAGGAAGACATATTCCCAGTCCTCCCATGGCTAGTGTTGATGTATGAGGAATACGTCCTATATATATTCTATCTATCACATTATAGAGCACATTAATCAACTGTGCTACGATCATTGGTCCTGCAATAGATAATATATGTGTAGAAACTTTTCCCTTTGCAAAATTATTCCTTTCTTCCATAAAACCATCTCCCTTAACACAATCTTAACTATCTCATATATATTGCAAAAATACAGTTCTTTTTCAAATGTTGAAATAGTATAATTCATATTATCTTCTGTATATCATGCTTTTTTACTATGTATAGTGAGATATACTATATTAAAATAAAATTACGCTACTAAAAGAAATAAAATGAAATATATGTTGCATAAGTAACATGTAAGCGCTACAATGATTATGTTAGATACATTCGAAAGGAGAAGAAAACGATATGAAGAAGGTATCCGCTATAGCACTTAGTACAGCTATGGCACTCTCAATGGCTTTACCATCAAAAGTTAATGCCACAAGCAGAGTGGATCAATTACTCTCTAATATGAGTACAAGACAAAAGATCACGCAGATGCTTATGGTAGACTTCCGTTACTGGGATGAGGACTTAAGTGATGGGGCACAGACTACAGGTCATGAATTTACTAAGATGAATGACCAGGTCAAAAAGATTGTCGAAGACTATGATTTTGGAGCACTTATTTACTTTGCTCAAAACATCCAGGAAACAGAACAATCTTATAATTTAAGTATGGCTATGCAGAAAGCAGCTACAAAAGATGGTGGTATTCCACTATTAATTAGTACTGACCAGGAAGGTGGTAGTGTATACCGTTTAGGTTCAGGTACAGCATTACCTGGTAATATGGCACTAGGAGCAACTCATAATACAGAGTATGCAAAAAAAGCAGGCCAGATTATTGGTAGTGAATTAAGTAGTATTGGTGTTAATACGAACTTAGCACCAGTTGTTGATGTTAATAATAATGCCAACAACCCAGTTATCGGTTTAAGAAGTTACAGTGATGATGCAGATGTAGTAGGGAATATGGCTTCTGCAACAATCGCTGGTTTGAAAGACTATAACGTTATTGGATGTGCTAAGCACTTCCCAGGTCATGGTGATACAGCCACTGACTCACATTATGGTTTACCAATCGTAAACAAATCAAAAGCAGAATTATTAAATAATGAATTAAAACCATATAAGATTGCGATTAATCAGGGTATTGAAATGATCATGACTGCACATATCTTATATCCACAATTAGATAACACAACTGTTGTTTCAGAAACAACAGGTAATGAAGAAAAGAAACCTGCAACTATGTCAAAAGCAATCATCACTGATCTTCTAAAGGGTGAAATGGGCTTTAAGGGCGTTGTTTCTACTGACGCTATGAACATGAAAGCTATTGCGAATACATTTGGTGAATCACAGGCAGTTAAGCTAGCCATTGAAGCAGGTGCTGATTTAATTTGTATGCCTACAGTTCTTTACAATCAAGAAGATGTTAAGAAACTAGATTCAATTATTGATTATGTAGAAGAAGCCGTTAATAATGGTGAAATCTCTGAATCTAGATTAGATGATGGATGCAGAAGAATCCTCACAGTTAAAGAAAACAGAGGCATCTTAGATTGGAAAGAATCTGATTACTCTTTAAACAAAGCATTATCAACAGTAGGTAATGCTACTAATAGAGCAACTGAAAGAGAAATCGCAGCTGCAGCTGTTACTGTTGTAAAGAATGAAAACAACACTTTACCTCTAGTTGTTAGAGAAAACCAGAAAATCCTCATGCTTTGTCCATATGACAATGAAAGAGCACAGATGATCATGGGTTATAACCGTGCAAAAGAAGCAGGATTAATTCCTGAATCTGCAGAAGTAAAAGTATTAAGATATAACGGTTCTAATATGGATGCTGTAAAAGAAAACATTGATTGGGCTGATACAGTATTCGTCAACTCAGAAATCAGTTCTGCAAGCCGCATCTCATCTAATCATTGGTTATATTCTTATGCAGAAGGTATCGTAGACTATACTCATGAAAAGGGTAAGAAGTCTGTCGTTATGTCAGTAGACAAGCCATATGATGTACAGATGTACGCTAATGCAGATGCTATTTTAGCTGTTTATGGATGTAAAGGTTCTTCAGTAGATGTTACTGAAGCAATCGTTGGTGGAGTTACATCTTCTAAAGCTGCTTATGGACCTAACATTATTGCAGGTATTGAAGTGGCTTTAGGTACATTTGGTGCTCAGGGAACACTTCCAGTTAATGTTCCTGTATATGATAAGACTACTAAGCTCTATACAGATACAATCAAGTATAAGCATGGCTATGGTATCTCTTATAAATCATTACTTAACAAAGATACTTTAAATGACTTAATCGCTAAGGCTGAAAACTTAGACTCTACTAAATATACAGAAGATTCATGGAATAAACTTGTATCAGCATTATCTGATGCAAAAGAAGTATCTCAAACTAATGGTGTATCTCAGAAGAAGATTGATGAAGCGATTGCTTCATTACAGTCTGCTATGGATGCTTTAGTAGAAAAACCTGTAGAAACTAAACCAGAAGAACCTAAGAAAGATGACACTAAGAAAGAAGATATAAAGAAAGAAGACACTAAGAAGGATAATGTAAAAACAGGTGATAGCACAGCTATCCTACCACTTGTTACATTAATGGGTCTTGCTTGTGTTGCATTTATCTTTCTTAAGAAAAAAAGAGCTTAATAATGATATGATGACCTCCCAGTAGACAGTGCAAATAATTAAGAGCACTGTTTGCTGA
>NZ_UQGV01000040.1 GCF_900540665.1 uncultured Catenibacterium sp.
AATGATGATATTGCGCACCATCTCTCCCTTGAGTGCCTTCATCTGCTGTTTTCTTGGGTCTTCTATCATGGGTGATTCCTCCATTTTTTATTCTTTTTTCATAATAGTAATTATATATCATATACACAAACATTACAAACTATTAGGATTATAGCAAACAATAAAGATTTTTCAATCCTTATTTGATGCATAAATACACCTTTTTTTACATTTTGGACAGTTTAATAAAAAAAATGATTGATTTTTGATGAGGTAGATGGTAAGATACACGAGTATGTGAAACAAGTAAAAGGATGGTGAATTCAATGTCTAGAAAATGTCAGCTTAGCGGTAAAGGACCTATGTCTGGTAACAACCGTTCTCATGCATTAAACGCTACAAGAAGAAAGTGGAATGTTAACTTACAGAAAGCTACTGTCATCATCGATGGTAAGCCTACAAAGGTAAGAGTTTCTGCAAGACAGTTAAGAACTTTAAGAAAGAGCGCTTAATCGATATAATAATAGAGGCTGGAAACAGCCTCTTTTATTTTACTATGTCTAACACTTCTATAAGTTTGTCTATTTCATATGTGACAGCTTGAGAAGTGTTTTTTTGATGTTCTGTATTAAAGTAGCATGTATCTATGCCAGCATTCTCTCCACCTTTGATATCACTTGTAAGTGAATCTCCAATAATAATTGTTGTATCAGGATCATAGTGGGTCTTGTCTTCAATATAATTAAAGTATGTAATATCTGGTTTTTCATATCCTACATCTTCTGATATAAAGATATCATCAAATAAGTCATAGAGCCCTGTACCCTTTAATTTGCCTAACTGAGCGACTTTTGAGCCATTTGATGCTGCATACTGCTTGCAGTGTGGTTTAAGCGCCAAAATGACTTCTAAGGCGTTCTCATTCAAACAATAATAAGTACCTAATGCTTCCTGATAATCTTTATTAAACTGAACACCATCAATAGAAACATTAAGTAATGTAAAAAAGTCTACAAAACGTTTCACCATGAGTTCATTTCTTCTTGAATGATCCTTTTCAATCATCTTCCAACATTCTTTATTAATCTTTTTGTATTCTTCAAATTGTGCTTCTGTCATAGACACACCATGCTTCTCTAGACATTTTTCCATGCTGATTCTTTCAGACATTTCAAAATTAAGAAGTGTGCCATCTATATCCCATAATATAGTTTTATATTTCATAATAACCTCCTTATTCCATTATACAAAAAAGATAGGAATACTCAATATCCCTATCTCTTGAATGATTTCTTAAATTGATCAAAAATAGATTCTTTTTCATCTAATTCTTTAAGTTTTGTATAAAGGTCTTTTTCTTTCTTGCTGAGCTTCTTAGGAATAGAAACATTGACCTGAACATACTGATCACCATAAATATCACCACGCATGTTCTTAACACCTTTACCCTTAAGTCTCATGACTGTACCTGTCTGTGTTCCTGCAGGAATCTTCATAGTGACATCACCATAAACAGTAGGTACTTCTACTTCACAACCTAAAGTAGCGTCTACTGCAGAAACTGGAACTGATATAGAAATATCATTACCATTTCGTACAAAGAATTTATGTGGACGTACATAGATTTCTACATATAGATCACCATTAGGTCCACCATTCACACCACGCTGTCCTTTACCAGCTACACGTAACTGCTGATGAGAATTAATACCAGCCGGGATAGTTAATTCTACAGTAACATTCTTATTAATATATCCTGAACCATGACAATGTGGACACTTATCTTTTACTACCTTACCTGTACCATGACAGTCTGGGCAGACTGATTCATTAATAATAGTACCAAATGGTGAACGCTGCTGTACTCTAATACGACCTGTACCACCACATCTAGAACATGTATGCACATCATTAGGATTCTTCGCACCTGTACCATGGCAACGAGAACACTGTTCATCATAGTTGATCTTAAGTTCAGTCTTTTTCCCCTTGATAGCATCCATGAAATCAATTTCTATCTGAACATAACGGTCTTCACCTTTTTGTGGTCCTGTAGGTCTTCTAGAACGTGACTGTCCTCCGCCAAAGAATGAACCAAAGATATCACCAAAGTCCATATCTTCAAATCCGCCAAATCCCTGGCCACCAAATCCTCCAGCACCTGCACCACCCTGTTCAAATGCTGCATGTCCATAACGGTCATAAGCGGCCTTCTTATTCTCATCAGAAAGAATTTCATAGGCTTCATTGACTTCCTTAAACTTTTCTGCTGCATCAGGCGCCTTATTCACATCAGGGTGATATTTCTTTGCCATCTTACGATAGGCACGTTTTATTTCATCTTTTGAAGCATCCTTGGATACCCCAAGGACTTCATAGTAATCTCTCTTATCTGCCATAAATTACACCTCATTTAATATAAGCCAAGGGGAATTCCCTTGGCTTTCTTGTTAGTTCTTTTCAGTAAAGTCTGCATCAACGAAATCATCGTTATTGTTGTTAGATGAAGTGTCTGCACCTGCTGTGTTACCAGCATTCTGCTGCTGATACTGAGCAGCAGCCATCTGCTGAGCAATCTGTTCAAGTTCGCTCATCTTAGATTCAAGAGTAGCCATATCATTATTATCTAATGCAGTCTTAAGTTCATCTCTTAAAGCTGTAGCCTGGTTCTTCTGATCTTCTGGAAGGTTAGCACCCTGTTCAGCTAAAGCTTTATCAATCTGGTTGATCATAGCTTCTGCTTTGTTCTTAGTTTCGATGTCTTTACGTTTCTTTTCATCGTCTGCTTTGTTGCTTTCTGCTTCCTTAACCATTCTATCAATTTCTTCTTCACTTAAACCTGTAGAGTTCTGGATAGTGATAGACTGTTCTTTATTTGTCTTCATATCTTTTGCTTTAACGTTTACGATACCGTTAACGTCGATATCAAATGATACTTCGATCTGAGGAACGCCTCTTGGAGCTGGTTCAATACCATCAAGTTTGAATAAGCCTAACTGCTTATTGTCTTTAGCCATAGCACGTTCACCCTGTAATACGTTGATATCTACAGCTGGCTGGTTATCAGCAGCAGTTGAGAAGATCTGTGATTTAGTAGTTGGGATAGTTGTGTTACGTGGGATTAATACTGTCATAACACCACCCATTGTTTCGATACCAAGTGATAATGGTGTAACGTCAAGTAATACGATATCTTTAACATCACCAGTGATAACACCACCCTGGATTGCAGCACCCATAGATACTACTTCATCAGGGTTAACTGACTTATTAGGTTCTTTTCCTAATAATTTCTTAACTGATTCCTGTACTGCGATGATACGAGTAGAACCACCAACTAATAAGATCTGATCGATTTCTGACGGAGTAACTTCAGCATCAGATAATGCCTGTCTTACTGGAACTTCTGTTTCAGCAACTAAATCAGATGTCAATTCATCAAATTTAGCTCTTGTAAGAGTCATATCTAAATGAAGTGGTCCATTAGCACCTGCTGTGATATATGGTAATGAGATCTGAGTCTGCATCATACCAGATAAGTCTTTCTTAGCCTTTTCTGCAGCATCTTTAACTCTCTGCATAGCCATCTTATCAGCGCTTAAATCAACACCGTTTTCTTTCTTAAACTCAGCAACCATGTAGTCCATAACTTTCTTATCGAAGTCATCACCACCTAAGTGGTTGTTACCTGCAGTTGCTAATACATCGAAAGTACCATCAGCTAAGTCAAGGATAGATACATCGAATGTTCCTCCACCTAAGTCATATACTAATACTTTCTGTTCCTGATCTGCTTTATCTACACCATAAGCAAGAGCTGCTGCTGTAGGTTCGTTGATAATACGTTCAACTTCAAGACCAGCAATCTTACCAGCATCCTTAGTAGCCTGACGCTGTGAGTCATTGAAGTAAGCTGGAACTGTGATAACTGCACGAGTCACAGGTTCACCTAAATAACTTTCAGCAGTAGCCTTTAAGTTCTGAAGAATCATTGCTGAAATTTCTTCTGGTGTATAATCACGACCATTTACATGTTCTTTATAGCTTGTACCCATATGTCTCTTGATAGATGCTACAGTATCAGGATTTGTAACTGCCTGACGCTTTGCAGCTTCACCAACAATGATTTCACCATTTTTGAATGCAACAACTGATGGAGTTGTTCTCATTCCTTCTGGATTCGCAATAACTTTTGCTTCACCATTTTCCATAACACTGACACATGAATTTGTTGTACCTAAATCAATACCAATAACTTTACTCATAATAAGTTCTCCTCCTATTAATCCTTATTCACTTTCACTAAAGTTGCTCTAATAACTCTGTCTTTTAACATATAACCTTTTTGTAATTCTTCAGTCACAATATTTGGACCAAAGTCAGGATTATCATCCTGCATAACTGCCTGGTGGATATTTGGATCAAATTCCTTACCCTGTGCTTCAATCACAGTTACACCATTCTTACCTAAAATATTCATCAACTGGTTCAAGATCATCTGGTTACCCTTAAGAATATTCTTACCTTCTTCGCTTTCAGGTTCTACTGTTAATGATCTTTCATAGTTATCAATAACTGGTAGTAACTCTTCAATAAAAGACTGCATTGCATACTTTAACTGATTTGCATGTTCTGTTTTTAGTCTTTTCTTTAAGTTCTCCATATCAGCAAATACTTTATAATAATCTGTCTTCCACTGGTTGATTTGAGATTCTAAATCTTTAATTTTTTCATCTTTAGGATCTACTTTTTCTTCAGTTGTTTCTTCTTTTACTTCTTCAGCTGTTTCTTCAACTGTTTCTTCAGCAGTTTCTTCAGCTTCTTCTTTCTTCATTTCTTCTGCCATGGTCTCACCTCTTCTACTCATCATTTTCCTTGATGATTCTTTCTATATTTTCAGTAATATATTCTACAAGCGATACAACTTTCTTGTAAGGCATACGCGTTGGACCGATTACAGAAATCGTTCCTTTATTAGCTCCTCCTGTATCAAAAGAAGATGAAATAACAGATACATCATCAAGTCCAGATACATTTGAATCATCACCAATTAATACCTTAATGCCATCGTCATCTGTTGGTGTTAAGAAATTCCAGTTAGATGAATTTTCAAATGCACTTACTAGTTTTCTTAACTTGTTGACATCGTTGTATTCTGGCTGATAAAGCAAATGATCTTTACCAGAGAAATATACATTGTTTCTTGCAAATTTCATAAACGCTTCTAAGAAAGCATTAAATAAGATTTCATGTTCCTTGATTCTCGTATTGAGGATTGGCTTGACATCGTTTTCTAATCTATCTGCAACCTGATTAATTGGCGTTCCTACTAATGTGTCGTTCATTACCGCCACACAAGATTGTAAATCATCCAAACTCAATGTCTCAGATAAAGTGAAAACTCGATTTTCTACATGTCCCTTATCCGTCACTATGATGGCTGTCACATTTCGCGTCCCGATTGGAACAAGTGTAATGTTCTGCAGACATTCATAACTTGAATTAGGTCCTAGAGCAACCGCCGTCAGATCAGTCAACTGGCTTAACATTTCGCAGCTCTCTTTAATCAAACTATTCAATGATTGATGTGTATCACTAAAGATTGTTGCAACCTGATTCTTCACCTGCTCATCAACATTTGGCTGAAGCAAAGTATTTACATAATAGTAGTAGCCCTTCTTAGAAGGAACACGACCAGAAGATGTATGTGTCTTTACTAGAAAGCCAAGTTCTTCAAGCTTGCTCATTTCATTTCGGATAGTGGCGCTTGAATAAGGTAATTCATATTTTGTCATCAATAGCTTTGATCCAACAGGTTCTGCTGTTTCAATAAACTCTTCGACAATATATTTAAATATTAGCATTTGTCTTGCCGATAGCATTCTCAAGCACCTCCTTAGCACTCTTTTTCCTCTTGTGCTAGATTCATTATACATTCTTTTTTAGCAGTGTCAAGTCTTTAGTGCTAGTTTGTATTAAAAAAACGGTATCTATTTCTAGAAACCGTTGTACTACTCTGGCAGGAAATCAAGAAGAATGGAATTAAGAAGATCAAGCGTATGATTTGTTTTTAAATGATTATTTTCAATAACCAGATTGTGGTTATCTAGATTCTTAGTAAGAGCCACTTTATAGACATCTTCTATAATACGATGATATCTTCTTTTAAATTCATCAAGGTCCAATCCTTCTTCAAGGCGTAAAGACATCATGAGGTGATTAAACATTGTATCTTCGATTGTTTCTTTTTCTATATATATAGTATTCTTCCCATGCAAGTAATCAGTAAGACTACGCGAGTGAGAAATAAGTTCATCATCTATTTTACCTGTAGCACCAATACCGACACCATAATAGTTCTCATAATGCCAATAGACTTTATTATGATAAGATTCATGATCCCCTAATGCATAATTAGAAACCTCATAACGATGAAATCCTGCATGAGAGAGTGTCTCTACAATATAATCACTCCAGATTCCTTCAGTTTCTTCATCAAGTGGTTCATAGTTGTCATATAGTCTTGTATGTTCTTCTAGTATAAGAGAATAGTAGGATAAATGATTGATAGGAAGTGATAAGGCAATCTGTAAGTCTTCCTTCACATCTTCTAGTGTCTGTCCTGGTAATCCATACATCAAATCAATAGAGATATGCTTAAAGCCAATAGTCTTCGCATTTCTTACTACTTCTTTCGCAATAGAAGATGTATGATAACGTTCAATTCTTTTTAATAACGTATTATTAAATGTCTGTACACCAACACTTAAGCGATTAACTCCATGTTGATGCATCATTTCTAGTTTATCTCGCGTTGCTGATTCAGGATTGACTTCTATAGTATATTCTAGAGTTCCATCACCTATAAAAGGATCAATCATATTCAATAACATCTTTAATTGATTTAAGGAAAGTGCACTTGGTGTGCCTCCTCCTATATAAATGGTTTCCATTGAATGATGAGGAAGTGTATCAAGTTCTTCCTTTAAACGTTCTAGATACTGTAACACAAACTCTTCACGATAATAAACCTTAGCAAAATCGCAATAAGAACAGATATGATCACAAAAAGGAATATGAATATAAAGTGCTTTTGTTTCCATCTTATATCCTCATCAAGAAGAGTTCTAACCCTCTATATTTATCCACTGACCCTGTCTTGATTGCATAATCAAGTTCTGATAAAGCATAGAGTTTTTCCATAAGTTCTGTAATATCAAAGTGTGCAGCATTTTTACGGATTGGATAGATAGCACGAGGATTAAGTCCTAAAGTTGATGCAATATCATTATCACGATAGCCCTTCTTGCTCATAATAGAGACCTGGTAGAGATTGCGTAATGAATTCGCAATTAATCCAATGAGTTCTAAAGGATCATGCTTTTTAGAAATCAAATCCTGATAAACACGCATGATGTTTCTTAAATCATGATTCATAAGTGCATTCGTCAGCTTAAATACATCTTCTTCAACTCGTGGTGGTACAAGTCTTTCAACATCCTCCTTCTTTATATTACGTGTATAAAGACATAGTTTTTCTACCTGATTAGAAATAGCCAAAAGATCATTTCCACAGCGGTCCAACAACAAAGCAAGAGCATTGTCCTCAATAGCAGCATTTCTATGAATGATTGCTTCTCTAGTAGCTTTATAAAGCTGATCAAAGGTTAGTTTTTCCATTTCATACCATTTTGCATGCTTACGTAATGATTTGACTACCTTCTTTCTTTCATCAAAATTGCGCTGATCCTGATATATAACAAAGATTGTTGTCGGATTATCATGTTCAATATAATCTAAAAACAGCTTGATATCTTCATCTGTGACAAGCTTCTTTTTAGGCTTCTCTTTTGTAAGAAAGACCGGTTTCTTTAAGACAACCATCTTATATTCTGTCAAGAAAGGCTGTGTTAAAGCATCTTCGATGATTTCCTTCATTGGTGTTTCATCAGTATGATAGACCATATAATTCATATCATCACTTGTACATTGATATTTCTTTTTTAAATCCTCTAATCTTTGTGCAAGTAATAGTTTTTCTTCTCCGTATAATACAATATTCATAGTTCTCCATCCTTTTGTCCTATTCTACCATATATTCATGATTAACGGTAAATAAGATGTTCCCCTAAATAAGTGATAATAGAAAAGCTGCCATCAATATCAGTACGCAATATCTTAATCTTTCTTTCTTCTAACCTTTTAATCACAATACGCGCTGGGTGACCATAAAGATTATGTTCTCCTACACCAATCATCGCAATACGTGGATGTACCATTTGAAAGAATGTTACAGAAGAAGAATAACCACTACCATGATGAGCCACTTTTAAAACATCTATATCTATTTCTCCATATTTCTTATAAAGATCTTTTTCCACATTGCTTGGAATATCACCAGTAAATAAATAATTATAGCCTCCTGTTGTTACTAACATAACTAAAGAATTTTCATTAGTAGAAGGATAAATCACATCACTTTTAAGCATTTTAATTGTAATCAACTTATTCTTCTCTTCTTTCTGATAGGAGTCAATGATACGCTTGACTTTATATTTCTTCTTCAATGAATCCAAAGCACCATAGTGATCATAATCGTGATGAGATATATACACTCTATCAATACACGGAACACCTTGAGATTTAAGAAAGGGAATAACATTATGAGTGGCAATATCATATTCCCTGTTACCCCCTGTATCAATCAAATAGTTTCCTTGATTAAAAGGTAGACGGATCAATGAACAATCCCCCTGCCCCACATCAATAGTAGAGACCTGAGTATATGGTTTATAAATACTATATATGTGAAAGCTGATCATAAGTGCACATAATAGAGACATAGAAATCTGAATACTCTTCTTTTCTTCTAATAATAAGAAAATATAAAACAAGATGACATAATAAAGAACAATAAATGAGAGTGTTGGTTTTTGAAAGATGATTTCTGCATTAAATGAAGTAATAAAGTTCAAGATCATCTGCTGGTAGTTGATCATCATCTTCATAATGAGATCTATTGGAAAAATAAGAGAGAGTAGTGTCACAATATAGAAGAAGGATATAACAGGAGAAAGAAGAACCGTTAAAAAATAAGAAAAGATATTAATAGAGAAGTTAAGCGTGAGGATAATAGGAATACCACCTAAATAGATAAGGAAAGAGCGATATGGGAAATGTTTTGTCATAATGACAAGGAAATAGATAAAATAAGAGAAGACAAAAGAAATACTGAAGATGATATAAGGGTTCTTGATAATATTATATAAAACAAGCAATGATAGTACATCTAATTGATTGAACTTCTCTTTTACAAGATCATAAATTACTAACATATAAAAAGCACGATAAAGGGATATATTATAAGGTATAGAAAAGACATAGAAGCCAATGAATATTTTAATAATGATATCTGCAACATCATCACGCACAAATGTTTTAATAAGACTTAAACATTTATACAGCAAATGAATATGCATACCTGAAAGAGCGAACATATGAACAAGAGAAAGACTTGTTAGTAATGAATAGTCTTCTTTAATGGCTTCATCTTTTATGCCTAGAATAAAAAGCTTCTGATAGCTTTTAATAGACTTTGAAGAAGAGAAATGTTTTTCTAGTAATTGATAAAAGGAAGGATGGGATGAAACAGAGGTAATATGGGCAATTTTTGCCTTTGCGACGATATTGTTAGCTTTGAATGAATGATATTCATCATAACCTATTGGATCCTTGCGATGCTTAATTTCAAGAAATCTAAGTTTAACAAGTACTTCATCATTATATTGAAAAGTATGATCTGTATAGGCTTTAATCTTCCCATAATCAGTATTTAAAATAACGTAATTATCTCTTATATCTTTCACCTTTCCAGAAACAATGGAAGGTACTTCTGGTGATATAGATGGTCTAAGTATAATAGGCAATAAAAAAAGAAGACATAACATTCGTCTTCCAAAACGTTTCACTAGATAAAATAAATAAGCAAGTAGAAATATATAAAATAGTGGATGAACAAGATAAGCAACTGACAGCAATAAAACAAATACAGCATAATACACTAGGTGATATCTTAAAGGCATAAATAGTCACGATAGATGAGATATTTCTTCTCACCTATCCCTTGTATATTCATGATGTCTTCTATTGAATAAAAAGGCTGTATTTGTCTATAGTCAATGAACTTCTGTGCCGTTTTCTCTCCCACTCCTTTTAAAGTCATAAAGTCTTCTAAAGTTCCTTTATTGAGTGAAATCATATTCGCTCTTTTTTCTGGTAAGTAAAAACGCATTTCTGCTTGAATACTTCTATTCATATTTAAAGACTCCATGCAGGCACTCTCTTTAACCCCTACTTCCTTTACTAAGTCACTCATTGTCATACCTTCTTTAATAGGAACTTCACCTGTTTGATTAAAAGCACCTTCTAATGTGACATAGACTTCTGATTTTTGTGTAGAGCTGACTTTTTCAGGCTTTTGATAACTATATATAAATGAGGCAATACTCAAAAGAATCAGCCCAATAATCTTAATTTGACGCATAAAAAAAGAGAATTAATCTAATTCTCTCTTGTAATATGAAAATGTCTATAAGCTAGATCTGTCGCAATTCTGCCTCTTGAAGTACGTTTGATCAAGCCTTTTTGTAGCAGGTATGGTTCATATACATCTTCTAGTGTCATTCTTTCTTCACCGATACTTGCCGCAAGTGCTTCTAAACCAACCGGTCCACCCTGGAAACGATTGATAATACCAAGTAAGTATTTATGATCGACATCATCCAAGCCTAGATTATCAACCTTTAAACGGTCTAGTGCCTGCATTGTACGGTCTTTTGTAATGATTTCATCACCATAAAACTGTGCAAAGTCTCTTACACGTCTAAAGAGTCTATTCGCAATACGTGGTGTCCCTCTTGAACGTCTGGCAAGTTCCATCTTTGCTTCTTCTTCCATGGTCATACCGTAGACTTTACTTGTACGAGAAATAATATCTCTGAGTTCTTCATCCTTATAATAATCAAGTTTAGCTACAATACCAAAACGGTCACGTAATGGAGCTGAGATGTCCCCTGCACGTGTAGTCGCTCCTACTAATGTAAAAGGAGGTAAATCAATACGTACAGAACGCGTTGTAGCATCTTTACCAATCATAACATCCACGCAGAAATCTTCCATCGCTGGATACAGTATTTCTTCTACAACTTTATTCAAACGATGAATTTCATCAATAAAGAGAACATCACCTGGTTCTAGAGATGTAAGCAAAGCAACAAGATCTCCCGTTTTTTCAATAGAAGGTCCTGTTGTAATCTTGATATGAGTTCCCATTTCATTCGCAATAATCATCGACATAGTCGTCTTACCAAGTCCTGGAGGGCCATAGAATAAAACATGATCGAGCGTTTCATCACGCATCTTTGCAGCACCTACAAAGACACGAAGGTTTTCTTTTAAATCATGCTGACCTACATATTCATCAAAAGAAGCCGGTCTTAAAGAACTTTCTTCATCTTCGATATGTTCATTAGTATCTAAAATATCACGATCCATAAGATTCCCCTTTCATTATTGTGTTAATAAAGCTAATGCACGTTTCACATAGCCATTTGTATCTAGATTTTCACTAGATAATACTTTCATAGCTTTTTCTACATCACTCTGTTTATATCCTAATGCGATTAATACTTCAGTGGCTTCTTCATAATCTGGAGATCCAAGAGGCTTCATTGCGCGTTTATCAAACTTACCATGCAAGTCAAGAATGATCTGCTGTGCCGCCTTAGGTCCAATACCTGGTATCTTCTTAAGATATGCTATATTTTTTCCTTCTATCGCATCAATAATCGCATCAATCTCACCTGTCGCAAGAATACCGATAGCCGTCTTACAGCCTATCCCTTTAACAAGAATAAGCTTCTGAAATAATTCTTTTTCTTCTTTTTTCTTAAAGCCAAATAAAGTAATGTCATCTTCTTTGACCTGTTGATATATATAGACTGTTGCATCATCACCCTTTTTAAAATTATAAGGATTAGATACATGTACTTCATAACCTATCCCATGATTATCTATGACAATATGATCCGAATACAAATCTGCAATGATTCCTTTGATATAACTATACATAAAATTCTCCTTTACGCATTTCCTAATTCTATCATATGTCAAAAAAAAATACCATTTCTAGAAATGGTATTAGTTATAAAATTCAAATTCGAAGTCATATAGGCATACAGTATCGCCATCTTCACAGCCCGCTTCTCTTAATGCATCATCAATACCCATATTACGGATCTGTAATGCAAATCTCTGGAAGCCGTCATCTGTAGTAAATGATGCCATCTGTACAAGTCTTTCAACCTTCTTACCAGTGACTTCCCATACACCATTACCCTTGTTGTGGATAGTGAATGGTTTTTCTTCTTCCTTATAAGTATAAAGAACACTTTCCTGTTCTTCTTCCTGATTAAAGAAGTCTGGTGCAGTTTCTAATGCATCAGCAACTGCATAAAGAACAGCATCAATACCTTCATGGATTGGTGCAATGATTGGGAATACTTTCTGATCTCCAAGTTTTTCCTTGAATTTCTTTAAGTTTTCTTCTGCTTCATCGCCATCCATCTTATTAGCAACAATAATCTGTGGTCTTTCTAATAAGCGATATTCATAATCACCTAATTCTTTATTAATAGTGATATAATCTTCATAAGGATCTCTGCCTTCACTACCGCTCATATCAATAATATGCACGATAACACGACATCTTTCGATATGTCTTAAGAACTGATGACCTAATCCTTTACCTTGTGATGCCCCTTCAATAAGACCAGGTAAGTCAGCCATAACAAATGAACGACCATCCTTGACCTGTACAACACCTAAATTCGGCACGATAGTAGTAAAGTGATAATCAGCAATCTGTGGTCTTGCTTTTGAAACAACAGATAATAAAGTAGACTTACCAACACTTGGGAATCCAACTAATCCAACATCTGCAAGTAGCTTCAATTCTACTCTTAAATTGAATTTTTCACCTGGTTCACCATTTTCACAGATCTTAGGTGCTGGGTTACGTGATGAAGCGAATCTTGCATTACCACGACCACCACGACCACCTTTTGCGATAATAGCACGCTGACCATCTTTAGTAAGATCGGCAATAATATTGCCTGTATCATCATCATAAACACAAGTGCCAACTGGTACTCTGATGACTAAGTCATCCGCATCAGCACCATGCATCTTTTTAGCATGACCTTTTTCACCATTTTGTGCTTTATATTCACGATAATATCTTAAGTCTAATAAAGTAGATAATGAGTTTGTTGCAACGAAGATAACACTTCCTCCACGACCTCCATCTCCTCCAGATGGACCTCCTTTAGGAACATGTGCTTCACGTCTAAACGCAACTGTACCATTACCACCAGTACCAGCTTGAACATAAATCTTAACGCGATCAATAAATTTCATGTATCCACCTTCTTTCTTCAAAAAAAGAATCCCATAGGGGATTCTTGAGATTAAGCTACTGGGTAAACAGATACCTGTTTCTTGTTTTTACCAAGTCTTTCGTATTTAACGACACCATCAACTTTAGCGAATAAAGTATCGTCTCCACCTTTACCAACATTAGTACCAGGATGAACCTTTGTACCTCTCTGTCTATAAATAATTGAACCAGCTGTGCAAGTCTGTCCATCAGAAAGCTTAGCACCTAAACGCTTTGATTCAGAGTCACGACCGTTCTTAGTAGAACCTACACCCTTTTTAGAAGCGAATAACTGTAAATCTAACTTTAACATAGTATTATACCTCCCTAGTGTTAATTTTAACATATTGTTCATATGAGTATTCAACAGTTTCTAGAATTTTTAATAAAGTTTCTAGAATAATCTGATAATCTTCACGATTATTGAATATCTCGAAATAAGAGTAACCACTCTCTACATTGGCAAGATTGCCATCTTTCATGAAGCCTTTGGCTTCAAGCATATTGTAAATACCTACTACTGCAGTACTGATTCCAGCACATGCAAGATCTTTACCATATTCATTTTGTCCAGCATGTCCTTCAACCTTGATAGATTGAATCTGACCTGCATGATACACGACATCTACGTGAGTCATTAAGCGTTAATTTCTTTGATTGTTAACTTAGTATAAGGCTGTCTATGACCCTGTTTCTTATGATAATGCTTTTTAGGCTTATATTTGAATACAGTGACTTTCTTTTCCTTACCCTGTTTTTCAACAGTTGCAGTAACCTTAGCACCTTCTACATAAGGATGACCAACTTTAACACCGTTATCACCAACTAAAAGAACCTTTTCGAAAGTGTATTCAGTGCCTTCTTCAACATCTAACTTTTCTACAAAAATAGTATCTCCGGCTTCAACCTTTAACTGTTTTCCACCAGTTTCAATAATTGCGTACATCAGTGTACCTCCTTCATATTTTTTCTCTTAGACTCGCCAACCAAGGCAGCACTTGCATTTAATACCTCTTATGTGCGGTTGTAGTCAGAGGTCTACAACGCAGATTATAATATCATTTCTTACCCTTATCGTCAATATTTTTTTCAATTTTCTTGAATTCTTGTCTAGGACAGGTACGATTATACACTTCTCTTAGGTGTTCTTGTGATACATGAGTGTAAATCTGAGTTGTTGATAAAGAGGAATGTCCTAATAATTCCTGTACAATACGGATATCCATGCCTGCATCTAGTAAATGAGTTGCAAAGGAATGACGAATTGTATGAGGATGAATCTTACGTAAAGGATCATAGAGATACATTGTGCGGTCAACAACATTCTCTATCCCTCTATTTGTCAGTTTCTTTCCTCTTCTATTCACAAATACATAATCATGTGATTCATGATATTCATTCATAATGCTGATACGATCATCATTGATATATTGCAATAACCATTTCTTTGCATAATCATGAAATGGTACTTCTCTTTCTTTACTTCCTTTACCAAGCACTCTTATCATCTGTCTATTAAAATCAATCTGTGATAAGCGCAATGATACTACTTCACTGACTCGAAGGCCTGATGCATACATAAGTTCTAAAAGCGCCTTATTTCTTACTCCTAGAGATGTATGCGTATCAATTGAGTCTAGATAGCCCATCATTTCATCAACATAAAGGAAATCAGGATTTCTAGAACCTGTTTTTAAAGAATGCACCTGTGAGAAAGGATTAGAGACCACAATATTCTGTTGACATAAATATTTAAAGAATGATCTAAGAGAACTCAAATAATGATTGATTGTTGTATGAGACAAATGTTTCTCATTCAGATGAATCAGATAATTCTGGATTACATAATAGTCTACTTCCTGTAAAGAAATACTTTCTTTACCTATAAATAAGAGAAAATCAGTTAATTCTCTTTCATAGGATTGTAAAGTAAGTACAGAGTAGTTCTTTTGATATTTAAGATAGTGAAGAAAAGCTTTCTTTTCATCCATTGATGAATTCTTCCATCTTTTCTAATGCACGTTGTGCATATTTTTCTTTCTTTTCTTTTTTCTTCACTTTACCTTCTAAATCAGGAAGAATACCAAAGTTAGCCTTCATCGGCTGGAAATCACTTGGGGACGCATGTGTAATATAATAAGCCAAAGAACCCATGACTGTTTCTCTAGGATAAGTAAGAAGTTCTTCTCCCTTTAAATATCTCACCATATTCTTACCAGCCACAATACCACTCTGTGCAGATTCTACATATCCTTCTACACCTGTCATCTGACCTGCAAAGAATAAATCTTCACGATTCTTGAACTGATATGTAGGATTTAAATAAGTAGGTGAATTGAAGTAACAGTTACGATGCATGATACCATAACGAACAATAGAAGCATTTTCTAGTCCTGGAATCATATGAATAATACGGTCCTGTTCACCCCATTTAAGATGTGTCTGGAATCCTACAATATTATAAAGAGAACCCACTGCATTATCTTGTCTTAACTGAACAACTGCTTCAAAACGCTGACCATCTTTTTCGAGTCCTACCGGCTTCATTGGGCCAAAAAGAAGTGTCTGCTTTCCTCTTCTTGCGATTTCTTCAAAAGGCATGCAGCCTTCAAAGAACTTTTCTTCAAAATCATGAGGCTTTACAACTTCTGCATTGATAAGTGCATCATAGAAAGCATTAAATTCTTCTTTCGTCATTGGGCAGTTGATATATTCTCCATCACCCTTATCATAACGTGATTTATAAAAGGCTTTATTGAAATCAATAGATTCTTTTGTGACAATCGGAGCTGCCGCATCATAGAAATAGAAATAATCCTGATTACCCATTAAATCCATAATTTCTTTTGCAAGTGCATCACTCGTCAAAGGTCCAGATGCAATAATAGTAGGTCCATCTGGAATACGAGTCACTTCTTCTCGATGAACAGTGACAAGAGGATGATTTTCAATAAACTCTGTCACCGCACGAGAAAAACCTTCACGATCGACTGCCAAAGAACCTCCTGCAGGAACTGCATGGTCTCTCGCCATCTTGATAATCAAGCTGTCATTCATTGTCATTTCTTGTTTTAATACACCTACTGCATTCTTTAAGCCATCTGCACGTAATGAATTAGAACATACCAATTCTGCAAAATCACTTGTTTTATGTACATCTGTCTTCTTAACCGGTCTCATTTCATAAAGATGTACAGGAATACCTTCTTTAATAAGCTGGTAAGTGGCTTCAACACCAGCAAGTCCACCACCAACAACATTTACTTCCTTGATCATATTTTCCTCCAATGAAAGAAAATGAACTGCATGGGCAGTTCATTATTCTTCTTTCTTTTTCTTTTCTTTAATAATTGTTTTACACTTCGGATAATTAGAGCAGGCTTTAAATGGGCCAAAACGGCCCTTCTTCCATACAACTGGACTGCCACAGTTAGGACATGTTTCACCTGTCTCTTCAAGTTTCTGAGGCTTGATATATTTACACTTAGGGTAATTAGAACATGCTTCAAAACGTCCAAAACGACCCATTTTATAGATCATAGGAGAACCACATTGAGGACATGTCTCACCTGTTTCTTCATTGATCTTATTTTCATCAGCCTTGACATATTTACATTCTGGATAATTAGAGCAGGCAACAAATTCACCAAAGCGGCCTTTTCTAATGACAAGATCTCCACCACATTCAGGACATTTTTCCCCTGTCTTTTTAGGTTCAATCTTTTCCATACCGTCATATGCTTTTTCTAATAGTGGTTCAAAAGCCTGTTCAAATTCAGTTAAGGCATGAACATAAGTATCCTGCCCTTTCGCAATTTCATCAAGTTCATTTTCCATCTTTGCAGTATAGTCTACATTGATGATTGAATCAAAATATTCAAGAAGCTTCTTATTAGTCAAAAGTCCTGAATCTGTAGGTTTAAATGTCTTCTTTTCTAAAATGACATATTCTCTAGTCTGAATTGTATCAATAATAGTGGCATAAGTAGAAGGACGACCAATACCTAATTCTTCCATCGCCTTGATAAGCTTTGCTTCTGTATAACGTGCTGGTGGTGTAGTGAAATGTTGTTCTTTATTGATCTTCTTCGCATCAATCAATTCATTTTCATCCATATCTGGTAGTAATTCGTTCTTACTCTTATCATATTCACCATAAACCTTTAACCATCCATCAAATTTTAAGATAGAGCCTGATGCATTAAACTTATAATCATTGTTATCTAATACTAAAGATGTACTTGCAGACTGGCTTGGTGCCATTAATGAAGCAAGTGCACGTGCATAGATTAATGAATACAGCTTATACTGTTCCTGTGTAAGGTATTGTTTAATACTTTCTGGTGTACGATCAATACTTGTAGGACGAATGGCTTCATGAGCATCCTGCACATTTTCAGTCTTCTTAGAAACTTTAACACTTCCTACATATTCTTTACCATATGTCTTTTCAATATAATCCATTGCAGCTGCAGTAAATTCAGGTGATAAACGAATAGAGTCTGTTCTCATATAAGTAATTAAACCGACAGTCTCAGTTCCAATATCAATCCCTTCATACAACTTCTGAGCAATAGACATCGTACGTCTTGCTTTAAAATTTAATTTAGAAGAAGCTTCCTGCTGCAGTGTTGAAGTAATAAATGGTGCATATGAATTTCTCTTCTTTGTCGTTTTCTTTATCTTCTCTACAGTAAATGTAGGTGTCAATGCATCATAAATGGCTTGTGCTTCTTCACCATTATGGATTTCTAATTTCTTAGTTTTATACTTAGTGAGTTCTGCATTGAATGGAATATTATCCTTTTCAAAATCAGCATCAATCTTCCAGAATTCTTCTGGGATGAATGCATCAATTTCTGCTTCTCTCTCACAGATTAATCTTAATGCAACTGACTGTACACGTCCTGCAGACTTAGATTTAATCTTCTTCTGTAGAAGTTTAGAAAGCTTAAACCCGATAATTCTATCTAAGACACGTCTTGTTTCCTGAGAATGAACAAGATCCATATCAATCTTGCGAGGATTTTCAATCGCTTTTGTAACAGCATTCTTTGTGACTTCATGGAATTCTACTCTTTTTGTAGTCTCAGGATCTAATCCTAACACTTCTGCTAAATGCCATGAGATGGCTTCTCCTTCACGGTCCGGATCGGTTGCGAGATAAACATCATCTGCTTTTTTGGCACAGGCTTTTAATTCTTTTACAACATCTTTCTTATCTTTACTAATAACATAATGAGGGGCAAACTCATTTTCTATATCTACACCTAAGCCGCCTTTTCCAGAGATAGCCAGGTCTCTGATATGTCCTTTTGATGATTTTACAACAAAATCATCGCTTAGATATTTACTAATTGTTTTAGATTTAGATGGTGATTCGACAATAACTAAATGACTCATACATCTAACCTGCCACTCAAAATGTGATTTAATATCTTCACATCGAGATAATATAAGTTCTCACGAACATTACTTACTATTTTATTGTGTATGCTTTCGATTGACCGAAATCATATCTACTCACAAGTTCATGTACACTTCATAGTCGTAAATTCCCGAAATAGCCTTCGGTACATACCTACGTTT
>NZ_UQGV01000041.1 GCF_900540665.1 uncultured Catenibacterium sp.
AACCGACAGAGGATTAACGTCCTGCGGGGGTTCGAATCCCTCAACCTGCGCCATTGAATGTTACTCAGGAGAAATCCTGAGTTTTTTATTTTCATAATATGTAAGAGTTTACGGTATCGTTTTTTACTCTGTTATAATAGATTTATCATATGTAAGGGAGACATCATAATGGAACAAACAAAAAGTATTAATATCAAATACTCGATGTTACAGGGAATCTACTTTGTAGGCTTCTGTACTGTGATGGGCTATGCTGCCGTATATCTAGGATCAATTGGCATGAGTTCATCTTTAATTGGGATTGTACTTGCAATCGCCAATATTCTTACAAGTATCGCACAGCCAATACTTGGAGGATTTGTAGATCAATCAAACGTATCAATGAAAAAGGTCTTAATGATCATGTTTGGTCTTTGCAGTATCTTATCCGTACTACTTATGCTTGCAAGCAAGGTAACATTCCTGGCTGCATTCTTATTTATTGCAGTTTCTACAATTCTTTATACAACAATGCCTTTAGTTAACTCACTTGCTTTCGCATTCCAGAAGCAGGGTATTGATGTTAAGTTTGGTGTAGCACGTGGTATTGGATCAGTCGCTTATGCACTTGCGTCACTTGTATTAGGAAACGTTGTAAAGGCTGTAAGTCCAACTTTAATGCCACTTGCTTATATTGTTATATTTTTAGGTATTTTACCTCTTATTCGCTCATTTAAGATGCCAGAAGAGGAAATTGATGAAGTGATTGAAGAGAAAATAGTAGAAAAAGAAAATACGGGTGCTTTTATTAAGAAGCATCTTAAATTCATGATTTTCTTGGCTGGATTTGTACTCGTATATTTTGATCATACTATCATTAATAACTTCTTTATCACTGTAATTGAAAATGTTGGTGGTAATACAGGAGATATGGGAAATGCTGTATTCTTAGCTGCAATGTTAGAATTGCCTACAATGGCTTTATTTGAAAAGTATAAAAATAAAATCAATATCAAAAATACAATCATCATTTCCGCAATATTCTTTACACTTAAACATACACTCACTTATTTTGCGACAAATATGATTATGATCTATTTAGCTCAGGCAACTCAGATGTTAGCTTATGCATTATTTATTCCAGCATCAGTTTACTATGTAGATAAATTATTTGATGCAAAAGATGCCGTTAAAGGACAGGCACTAGTAACTACAAGTATGACTGTATCAGGTGTACTTGCAAGCTTCCTAGGTGGTATCTTATTAGATAATATGGGAGTGTATGAAACGTTATTCTTAGGGCTGGTTTTAAGTGCAGTAGGTACAATCGTGATGATTATTACTGTTGAGAATGTAAATAAGAAGGAGGTTTAAATATGTTAGATGTATTAAAAACGAGAAGAAGTATTAGAAAATATACACTTGAAATGCCTCGTGATGAAGATATTGAACGTATTGTAGAAGCAGGTTTATATGCACCTACAGGAATGGGAAGACAAGGCGTTAAGTTTGTCGTTGTAAAAAATAAAGAAAAGAGAGATCATTTATCAAAACTTAATGCTGATGTTATGGGAAGTGATAAAGATCCTTTCTATGGTGCGCCTGTCGTTATTGTCGTTTTATCAAAGAAAGAATATCCTACATATATATATGATGGATCACTTGCGATTGGCAATATGTTGAACGAAGCACATGGCTTAGGACTTGGTTCTTGCTGGATTCATCGTGCGAAAGAAGTATTTGAAAGTGAAGAAGGTCAGAGACTTCTTAAAGAATGGGGCATTGAGGAAGACTATGAAGGAATCGGCAATGTTATTATAGGATTTGCGGATGGAGTTCTTCCAAAAGCTGCACCACGTCTTGATCATCGTGTGATTACAATCGAATAATGAAAAAATCCTCCGCAAGGAGGATTATTTTTTTGCCGGAAACAAAGAGAGGATACCAGCTACGCCGACACCTAAACAGATACCTATTCCTATATTATCAAAACAGACACCAAATATAAGACCTACACCTATTCCGATAGGTAGATAATATTCAAATTTATCGTTGTCTTTTTTCATAACATTCACATCCTTAAGAGTGTATTAAAGATAAACTGCTTATTGTGGGAATAATGTCTTAAGAATATCTTCTAATCCATTTTTATCGATAGGCTTACAGATAATATCGGCTTGTGCCTTTAATTCATCTACTGCATTTCCCATAGCTACACCTACCTGACATAGCTGAATCATTTCAATATCATTGAGCCCATCACCAAATGCATAGGTATCTTTAATATCTAAACCATAATGCTCTATAACCCTTTTAATTCCTACTGCTTTACTCATTGTAGGAGAAAAGAATTCAAAAGAATTATCACTGCCATGCTGATCGAAACTGATAGTAGTACCAAACTTACCGTCTAAATAGTCACTGACCTTCTGTTTATCTTTATTTGTGACATTGGCTTCTATCTTAATAGCACGTTTTAAGACATCATCACGGTCAAAATCCATAGAGAACATCTCTTCCATGCCAAGATCTTTAAAGAACGTATAGAGTTCCATATAACGCTTATCAATGTATATATGATGTGCTGTTTCGATCATATAATCACAATGAAGTTCTTCAAGCATATCAACTGTCTGAGTCGCAAGTTCTGTATCCATTCTCTCTTCAAAGATAGATTCACCATCAATCTCTATATAACCGCCGTGATATAGAACATAACCATTAAAACCCAAATCAAGAAACTGCTGGTTAATCATGGCTTTAGGACGACCGCTGCAGATAAAAAGCTTATGACCTTCATTTTGAATTCTTTTAAGTTCTCTTTTTACACCCTCAGGTACTTCGTCCACCCCATAAGCGTTATCTACAAGTGTACCATCAATATCAAAAAATAATACTTTTTCTTTCATATATATCTACTTTACCTCTGGTCTTAATATTTCTACAAATTTAAACTCATTGTTGTCATATGTATAATGAAGAATACAGCAATTAGTAAATCCTCCAGAATTAAAAATGATCTGTGGATCATTAAAAGCACTAAAGAATCCCAGGGAAGCACCTGCATGACTAACTGCAAGAACTACTTCATGGTCTTCTTTATTCATGATTTCAGTTAATGTCTTTACAAGTCTTTGTCTTACATCTTCTGTTGTTTCACCACCGTAATGTGGAAATAAGTCATCATAGTTAAAATTGTCAAAATGAGGATTTAAATCTTCACTTTCTCCTTCAAAAAGTCCAAAACCTCTTTCTTTAAGACCTTTTACTCTTGTATAAGGTACTTTACCCTCTGTTACTATTTCTAGCGTGTCAGAGGCTCTTTCGGCTGTACTAGAATAATAATGATCAAAAGGAACATCCTTGATTAACTCTCTTGCAGCTTCTGCCTGCTTAATACCGAGTTCAGTTAATGGAGAATCACATGATCCCTGAATTCTTCTTCGCACATTAAATAAAGTCTGTCCATGGCGCATCATATACAAATGTTTCATAATAATTTTCCTCCTGTATTTATGCGGTTTTTTAGGGGTTTGAAACACTCTGAAACCTTAAACTAGTAACAAATCAGCAACAAGAAAGCCGTCTGTTATCTCATTATCATGAGTAGGCTCATTTCAAGTATTTCACACACTAACATAATCAGTATAGCATAATATGACAAGAAAACCGACTGCTGCCGACTCTCTAACATAAGAAAAAATAAAAATTTTGGTTTGTTATAATTTACATGAACCTCTCATAATTTTACCTTATTGATTTCTGCTAAAAATTACTGTGGTATCAGTGCTGCAGGTATTCAATTTGCTTATGGTGAGGCTGATGTTTATGATGAATGGGTGGCACAGTGGTTTGAAGAACAAGGCTATACCATAGAAGAAACTGAGGCAGTTACAGAAGCAAAATAGAAAGGGACTAGGAGTTAATCAAGAGAAAAGACCAGGGCTATTGACTCTGGTCCTTTTTGGCGTTTTCGATATCTTCTCTGATAAGCTTCTTAATGTATCCCATTTTAGAATCAACACTATCAAGCTTTTCTATAATATCTGCATCAGTTTTTTTGTTTAATGCAAGATTAACGCATTTTGTCATCTTCTTAGCATAATTTGCACTTGCTTTCTTCTGTGCTTCAGTTGACATGATTTGATCCTCCTTAGAATAATTTTGAAATCAAGAATACCAATACTGCAATAAGTCCAATCAATTCGATAGCTTTTAAAATTAATTTTTCCATTGTTTTCTTTGAAAAGTGGTTTTATAATAGTGATAGGAGGAGAGGACAAGCCTCTCAACCTACTTAGTTAAATAGTTTGATTAGAATCAAAATCCACCCAATCAAGGAAATGATTTTAATCACTAGCGCTTCGAATAGGTCCAATATTCGAAGCATTTTTTAACTTCTTTTCCACTTTCCTTACCTCCTTTCTTTATTATAGTAAATCATAAAATTATACAAATGTCAATATATATTGATACTTTTATAAGAATATTATATAAAAAATATCAGTAAACAATGATAGTTTTTGCATTTTAATTTCGATGTTTTTAATACTAAAAAGGAGCGTTATAAAATATATGATGCGCCACTGTGTAGGTACTAAACTAGTAACAAATCAGTAACAAGGGGCAAAAAGTCTAGGAAACAAGCCAATTTTAACATCATATACAAATGTTTCATAATAAATATAACCCCTTTCATTGAAAGATATGTTTATTATATCTGTTATTTAAGAAAAAATTAAGGTGAAAGTACACAAATAATACACTTTTGTCTGTTAATATAGACCAATAGATTAAGGAGTGGTGGATATGAATGAAATAAGAGGCCTCACACGAAATGAGGTAGAAGAAAGAATACAGCAAGGGCAGGTAAACTATACAGGTCAATCTATTTCTAAAACTAAAAAAGAAATTGTGAAGCAGCATACGCTTACATATTTCAACTTTTTAAATATATTTCTTGCTGTTTTAATTCTGATTTCAGGACAATTACAGAATCTTACATTTATTGGTGTCATGATAGCGAATACTATTCTTGGTATTATTCAGGAATTTAAGGTCAAGAAGACAATTGATCAATTAAGTGTTGTGACTGTAGAGAAAGTAAAAACATTACGTGATGGTACTTTGATTGATGTTCCTGTAGAAGAACTAGTTATGGATGATATTATTTTCTTACAGGCGGGTAATCAGATTGGTACAGACTGCCAGGTTATAGAAAATCATGCATTAGAAATCAATGAATCTCTTTTGACTGGGGAATCAGTACCAGTTAAAAAGAAGGAAAATGATGAAATCTATGCAGGAACCTTTGTTGTGGCAGGAAGTGGTTATGCTAAAGTAATCCGTGTAGGAAATGCAAACTATTCTACAAAGCTAGTAAACCAAGCTAAACATAAGAATCTTGCATCTAGCGAGATGAGAGATTCTATTGAGAAGATTATCAAGGTTATGAGTATTATTATTGTGCCTGTGGGAATATTGCTATTTAGATCACAATATAAGGCGATGCCTAACGATTTTAATACAGCATTAGTTAAAACGGTAGGGGGCGTTATTGGTATGATCCCTGAAGGACTAGTCCTTCTTACTTCTTTATCTTTTGTATTAGGTGTTGGTCGTCTTGCAAAGAAGAAAGCACTTGTTCAGCAGATGGAATCTATTGAAGCATTAAGTAGAGTAGATGTATTATGTCTTGATAAGACAGGTACTATTACAACGGGTGAACTTAAAGTGAAGCATATCGTACCTATTAGTAATCAATATACTCGTGAAATGATTAATGATATTATGGGTTCATTTGCATTTCTGGTAGATGATATCAATCCTACACAGAAGGCTTTGATGAATTACTTCACTAAAAATGATAAGTACCATAAGAAGGTGGAAGTGCCATTTTCTTCAGAACGTAAATATCGAGCAATTACTTTTGATAATGATCATTCTTTTGTATTAGGTGCTCCTGAATTTCTAACAAATAATAAGGAAATATTAGATCAGGTAAGCGGTTATTCAGAATTTGGTTTGCGTGTTTTACTGCTAGGTGAAGCAGATTATTTAGAAGAAGGTCACTATCATTCTTTAACACCAGTCTGTTTAATTACGATCAGTGATATTATCAAAGAAGATGCCCATGATACATTCGATTATTTTAAATCTCAGGGCGTTTCTATCAAGGTTCTTTCAGGAGATAACCCTCTTACAGTTTCTCGTGTATGTACCCTTGCAGGGCTTGATGGGGCAAATCATTACATGGATGCTTCCACTCTTCCTGATACTGTAGAAGAAATGAAACAGGTATTAGGAGAGACATGTGTCTTTGGTCGTGTTAAACCAGAACAGAAACAATTGATTATCAAAGCTTTCCAGGAAAATGGCCATGTAGTAGGTATGGTGGGTGATGGTGTCAATGACGTACTTGCGATTAAGGATGCAGATTGTGGCATTGCGATGGCCAATGGAGCAGATGCAGCTAAGCAGGCAGCACATATTGTATTATTAGACTCTAACTTCAGTTCAATGAAGGAAATTGTAAACGAAGGTCGTGTCATTATCGCAAATATTGAAAAGGTCAGCTCATTATATCTAACTAAGACTATTTATTCTACAATTCTTAGCCTGATTTTTGGATTCTTCTGCCTCACTTATCCATTTACGCCTTTCCAGTTATCTCTAGTAAGTGGTATGGCAATAGGATTACCATCATTCATTATTACTCTTGAACATGATACTACAATGAATTCTAAGGGATTCCTCACTCATGTTATTCATACAGCACTTCCATGTGCTTTAAGTGTTGTAGTGCTTGTATTATTCAATTTCTTGTTGAAGTGGATGTTCTTCTTAAATGCGAAATACTTCTCTACATATAGTTTCTTAGTGACTATATTTATTAGCTTTATTGTATTATTTAAGGTTTCTAAACCACTCAATTTTTTAAGAAAGTTTAATATAGGTTTAAATATTCTGCTTACTATTGGTTGTCTTTATGCAATTCCAACCTATTTTTATATGTATCCTATTACAGACTTACGTGTTATTATAGTAGTAGCTTTTGAATGTGTTGTTGCTTATTTTTTAGTTGCACTTATCACAAAAGCATTAGATAACATAACTGAATATAGACATTGGAAGAGGGAGAAGCATGGATAAAAAATATTTTTTCTTTGATATTGATGGCACTTTGACAGATATTCAAACAGGTATTCCTGTACCTAGTGCATTAGAAACAATCAAGAAATTACAGGATAAAGGGCATTTTGTAGCGATTGCGACAGGTCGTGCTTATTATAAGACAAAAGAAACAGCTAAGATGCTTGGTATTCATAATCTTGTATCTAATGGAGGAGCTGCTTTAATTTATAATGATGAGTTAGTCACTAATAGTCCATTAGACAGAGAAAAGGCTCTTGCACTAATTCATGAAGCAGATGAAAAAGGCTTTGGAATATTAGTTGCTGTTAATGATAGTATTGATGTTGTCATGAAGGATGAACGTTTCATTGAACAAGTTGGAGAAAGACAAGAACCAACTCGTTATATTCTTGATAAGTCATTAAACTATGACGACTTAAAGGACATTTATAAGATTTATATTGCGATTCCAGAAGATAAAGAAGAAGAACTTACATTAAGAGATACAGTAGGTCATATTCGCTTTGTATCGCCTTATCTCACTTATCAGCATGATGCAAAAGAAAAGGGCATCATCAAGATGATGGAGTATTTAAAGGCTGATATTAAAGATGTTGTTGTCTTTGGTGATGGTGAGAATGATCTTGTGATGTTTAAGAAGGAATGGACATCTATTGCGATGGGCAATGGTGTAGAAGAATTAAAGAAAAAAGCAGACTTTGTCACAAAAGATTCTACAGATGATGGTATAGAATATGTATGCCGTCATTTTGGGTGGATTGATTAAGAAGGAGTAATCCTTCTTTTTTTATATATAAGACAAATATAAGTATAGATAATTATAAAACAGCTAAATAAAGTTCAGATATTAATAAGAATACTTGTATACAATCTATAAATAATGTGATAGAATAGATTCAACCTTCAAAAAGGAGTTGATGATATGGATCAGAATATAAAAGATTGTTTTAAAAAATCTTTAGATAAGACAGCTATTCCTGGCGAACTTTATAAGAAGTATTCTGTAAAGAAAGGCTTACGTAATGAAGATGGTACTGGTGTATTAGTTGGTCTTACAAATATATCAGATGTAGTGGGGTACAAGAAGGTTGATGGTGAAAAAGTTGATGACTATGGTACATTGTATTATCGTGGTATCAATGTGAAAGACATTGTGGAAAATGGAAAAGGACGCCGTTTCCTATATGAAGAGGTATGCTTCTTAATTCTATTTGGCTATTTACCAAATAGAGAGGAATTGGAGCACTTTAAGAAGATGATCAGTGATCATTACACCTTGCCTGAAAGATACCTGGAATTGAATATTTTAGGGTATCCAGAGAAGAATCTGATGAACAAGCTACAAAGAGAAGTATTGATGCTTTATAGCTATGATGATGATCCAGATAATGTAGGCGTATTAGAAACATTATATAAGGGAATTGATTTGATTGCGAAGATTCCTGTTATTGTTAGCTATACATATCAATCAAAGGTACATCATTTTGATAAGGGATCTATGATTATTCATCATCAGAATTATGATTATTCTATTGCTGAACAGATTTTATATTTATTAAGAAGAGATGGTACATTCTCAAACAAGGAAGCAGAAGTTCTTAATACTGCACTTATTTTACATGCTGATCATGGTGGAGGTAATAACTCTACATTCACAAATGTTGTTATATCTTCTACTGGTACAGATATTTATTCAGCTATTTCTGGTGCTATTGGTTCTCTAAAAGGTCCAAAGCATGGTGGGGCAAATTTAGCTGTTAAGAAGCAGATGGAACTTGTTATTAACGAAATTGGTATACAAGCTTCAGAACTTCGTATTAGACAGATAGTCCAGGACATCTTAGATGGGGACTTTAATGATCATACAGGACTTATTTATGGTATTGGACATGCCGTTTATACACTAAGTGATCCACGTAGTGAAATCTTAGCAAAACAATGTGAAGAACTATCATATGAAAAATTCAGACATGATGAATATGAATTTTATAGAAAATTCTCAGCTATTGCGATTGAGGAAATCTATAAAAGAAAAGGAATTCATGTTTGTACAAATGTCGATTTCTATAGTGGTTTAGTATATGATATGCTTGGTATTCCTGAAGATCTTTATACATTACTCTTTGTAATTGGAAGAACAGTAGGGTGGGTCGCTCATAATATTGAATCTAAGCTTTATAGTGGACGAATTGTTAGCCCTGCCACTAAATTTGTGGGAGAACTTAAAGAATATAAAAATATCGAAGATAGATAGGGAAAGTGCGACTAAAATCGCATTTTTTCTTTTGTTTTCAATAAAAACACTACACTTTTGAACCAATAAATGTTACTATCTTTATAAGGATGTTGTCCTCTTAAGGAGAAATATATGGTTGTTTCCTATTTATTGACAATATGTGGTTCTTTAATCATAATTATTGGAGCTGCTGTATTTATTATTGGAAAACACAGCAAATAAACCACTCCGGCTTAATTTTAAAATTAAGTCGGAGTTTTTAGTTTCTTAGTATTTAAGTTTTCACCTAATGTGAGTCAATCCTTATTCTTATTGCGTGTCTACTACGCCTCTATCGTATAGGATACTTGTATCCGCAACCATTTACATCTGCATTTAGTACATTCTCATCAGCAGTTCTATACTGTCCACGATGTATTCTCTTTCCATTGAAATGGTATTCTTTACTCTTATCCCAAAAACTTGCCTTTAAGGTGTACGATTCTTCCTACATTACAAGCAGGATGCCATTTTATTTACAGAGATATTCAAGCTTATCTTGAAGCATCTCATAGGGGATATCAACAAAACTCTGATGCTTGCTTTTACTTATATAGGAATCCTTTTGAAATGTTTCGTTATAGCACATAACAAGTATTGCTATATCATTATCAAGATAGTAATTAATCACAATGCGTGCTGTAGTCTTTGATTCTATTGTTGCGCTTATGTGTTATTGTCTTTTGGTCAGCTTATTGAGATAGTTCTGTTTTTCCTTGATGGATTCTAATCGTGCATTCTCCTGTCAATCTCGAAAAAGAGTTTCCTATACTTTCATTCTAGACTACTTAATTATAAGCACAAAAAAAGCGCCGAAGCGCTTTTTGATTATTTTACTTTATGAATCCAGTTGAACTTATCTGGAAGTTTACCCCATTGGATACCTGTTAAAGTATCATATAATTTCTGAGTTAATTCACCAGTCTTGAAGTCGTTGATAAGAACTTCTTCACCCTTATAACATAATTCACCTACTGGAGAAATAACTGCTGCAGTACCTGTACCCCAAGCTTCTTTTAAAGCACCAGTACGTCCTGCTTCCATTAATTCATCAACACTTAGATGACGTTCTTCTACTTTATAGCCCCAGTCACGAAGAATTGTAAGCATAGAATCTCTTGTAACACCTGGAAGTACTGAACCTTCAAGAGGTGCAGTGACTACTGTATCGTTGATTAAGAACATGATGTTCATAGAACCAACTTCTTCAACATACTTTCTTTCCTGACCATCTAGCCATAATACCTGAGTATAACCATGTTCTTCTGCTTTAACCTGAGCAGCAAGTGAACCAGCATAGTTACCACCACATTTAGTGAAACCAGTACCACCCTTAACAGCTCTTACAAATTCATCTTCAATCCAGATCTTAACTGGTGCAACACCTTCAGGATAATAGTTTCCAACTGGTGTTAAGATAATAACAAATTTATATTTATTGGCTGGATGAACACCAACACCTGGTTCAGTCGCAAACATGAATGGACGAATATATAGAGAAGTTTCAGGTGCAGTAGGAATCCAATCCTGTTCATACTTAACAAGAGTTTCTACTGCTTCTACGAAGTCTTTTTCTGGTAATTCAGCCATACATAAACGTTTGTTTGAGTTTCTCATACGTTTTGCATTCATTTCTGGACGGAATAACTGAACATTTCCTTCAGGATCACGATAAGCCTTTAATCCTTCAAAAGTTTCCTGTGCATAGTGAAGGACCATTGTAGCTGGATCCATCTGAATTGGAGCATATGGTACAATACGTGCATCATGCCATCCTTTTTCAGAATCCCAATCATATACAAACATATGATCTGTAAAATATTTACCGAAGCCAAGATTTGACTGATCTGGCTTTTCTTTAAGAGTCTTTGCTCTTTCTACTTTGATTTCCATTATTAAAATCCCCCTTTAGAATTGTTCTCATTATAGTACTATCATTTACTAGATGCAATACAAAATGAGGAAATAATACAAAACAATTTATATAATTTATGGAAAACAGAAAAATAACACTAAATCACTTTAACCTGTAAACTCTTTTCTAATAATGTCAAGGCTGCTTTTTCTAGGTTTTCATCAAAAGAAGCACATCCTTTTGTATCTACTTCAATTAAAGCTTCAGGAAGCGCACTCTTAATCATAATACAATTAGAAATAACACAAATATCAGTCACTACTCCTACTACTCTTACTTCTTCATAAGCTGTATCCTTTAATAAGTTCGCAAGCATTAAAGATGGGAAAGTATTTTTTTCAATCACTGTATGATTTCTACTTAAAGACTGCAATTCTCCATAAAGTTCATGTCCTTTAGTCTGCGAGATACAGTGAGGAACAGGTAAATTCTTACCTTCCTGTGTTTCTAGATAGTTATTAAAGTGTGTATCTTTAGTAAACCAGACATCTTCACCTTCTTCTTCATATTTCTTTACTAATGAAATGATATAAGGGGCAATTTTGGTTGCTTTTTCAAATCCAAGTGCACCATCCACAAAATCATTCTGATAATCTACAACAACTAGTAGTTTCTTACTCATGATGAAACCTCCTTTTTTATTTATTATAAACCACTTTCATATGTTATAATAGGGGACAGAGAGGTGTTTTTTATGGATAAGAATTTATTGGGTATGTATGATTTGAAAATTGAAAGATTAAAGAAATCATTAGAAAGAAATAACATGTCTTGTGAAGTATTTAATACTGAAGAAGAACTTCATGATTATTTTAAGACAATTTTCAAGGACCAAAAGGTAGTGGCAGTAGGTGGCTCTATGTCACTTGATGAAATGCATGTATTAGATTTAGTGCGTGCAAGTGATGTCAAGTTCCTTGATCGTTATGCTAAAGGATTAACTAAAGAAGAAATCAACGCAATACATCATGAAGCATTTAATGCGGATATTTATTTAACGAGTACCAATGCAATGACAACAGATGGCTGTTTATATAATATTGATGGCAATGGTAATAGAGTGGCCGCAATGATTTATGGACCTAAGGATGTTTATGTCGTTGCAGGTGTCAATAAGATCTTTGAATCAGAAGAAGAAGCCATTGATCATATAAAGAACGTGTCAGCACCAGCGAATGCAATCAGATTACACCGTCAAACAGGCTGTGCTGTTGCTGGTAAGTGTGTGAACTGTATGGCAGATCAAAGAATCTGTGCATCTTATGTCAAACTTGCACGCCAGGGAAACAAGGATAGAATTCATGTAATTATTATGAGACAGGAGTTAGGTTATTAATATGAAAGCAGGAATACTATGTCCTATCTCTGCACTACCATCATCTTATGGTGTAGGAGATTTTGGAAAGAACGCATATACATTTGTGAATCAACTAAAGAAATCAGATATAAAGATCTGGCAGATCTTACCACTTAATCCTTTAGCATATGGTAATTCACCTTATCAGCCTTATTCATCTTATGCGGGTGATGAACTTTATATTGATTTAGAAGACTTAGTTAAAGATGAATTACTTGAAAAAGGAGAACTAAAAACATTTAATAAACAGGCTGAAACAGTGGAATATGAAGCTGTACGTGCACATAAAGAAAATTTATTAAGACTCGCTTATAAAAGATTTGAATTTAATGATGATTTTAAGCAGTTTGTGGAAGACAATAAATGGGTTGAGGGTTATGCATTATTTCGTACCTTTAAATTAACAAACGAGGGAAAGCCATGGACAGAGTGGCATGAGGAATATAAGGAGTTCCCTAAACATCAATCTTTTGAATTATTACCTTTTGAGAAAGAAATCAATTATCAGGAGTTCTTACAGTACTATTTCTTTAAACAGTGGTATGCATTAAAGAAATATGCGAATGATCAGGGTATTATGATTATAGGGGATATGCCTATTTATGTAGGATTAGATAGTGCTGATTGCTGGTTAGATCAGGAAGACTTCTTATTAGAGGAAGATGGCACACCTTCATTTGTAGCAGGTGTACCACCTGATTATTTTAGTGAATTTGGACAGAGATGGGGTAACCCTATTTATGACTGGGATCATCTAGAAAAGACAAATTTCAAGTTCTGGATTGATAGAATTCATAGTGCAAATAAGCTTTATGATGAAGTACGTATTGATCATTTCCGTGGATTTGATACTTATTGGAAGATTCCAGCATCAGAACCTACTGCAGTAGTAGGGGAATGGGTCGAAGCACCAGGCTATGCACTATTTGACAAATTATTTGAAGAATATCCAGATACACATATTCTTGCTGAAGATTTAGGATTATTAAGAGATGAAGTGTATGAACTAAGAGATCATTATAATTTCAAGGGTATGTATATTTTCCAGTTCCATTACAAGGATGAATTTGATTTTGATAAGGTTGTTGTATATAGCGGTACACATGATAATGATACATTAATGGGATGGTATAGTAATCTTGATGAAGATACAGCAAAGGAAGTAGATTTACTTCTTGAAGGTTATAAAGAACGTAAGAAACATCGTCAAATGATTCATTATTGTATGGATCTTCCTGCTGAGTCTGTCATTATTCCTGTATGGGATCTTCTAGGAGAACCAGAAACATCACGTTTTAATACTCCAGGTACAATTGGATCTCCTAACTGGGAATGGAAGATGTCTCGCTTTACAGAATTAAATAAGGAAATGAAATTCATGAAGAAAATCATTCATGATACGAATCGAGATGAAACTCTATGAAAAGAGCTCTTGTATTAAGTGGCGGAGGATCAAAAGGTGCTTATGAAGCAGGTTTCTTACTTGCTGCAAAAGAATTAAACCAACATTTTGATATTGTGACAGGAACTTCTATTGGTGCTCTTAATGGTGCGTTAGTCGCTATGGGAGACTATGAAGGATTAGAGTATACATGGAATATATTAGATATGGATCATGTCTTTAATAATGCCCCAGATTTGACTGATTTAAAAGATGACTTTATGACAACTTCTTTATTTAATAAGGAAGAGGGAAGTAACTTGTCTGAACTTAAAGAATCCATTGCCCAGCAGACATCACTGGCACAATCTTTTTTAAGATACTATTTCAAAAACAAAGGGGCAGACAATACACCTTTTGTCGAACATTGTCGTGGATTAATGGATGAAGAACGCTTATTATCTTCACCTATTGATTTTGGTATATGTACAGTGCAGTTTCCAAGCATGAAAGCGTGTTATAAGACAAAATCTGAAATGGAAAGAGGACATATGCTTGATTATTTACTTGCAAGTAGTGCCTGCTTTCCTGTCTTTCCAATGACAGAAATAAATGGTAATAAATATATTGATGGGGGATTTAGCGATAACCTGCCTATTGATCTTGCCTTAGATATGGGTGCCGATGAAATAGTCGTAGTGGATATGCATCTTATTCCAGTCCATCCACAATATATCAATCGTCCTTCTATTCTTTATTCATGTCCACCAGTTGATTTAGGTGGTTTTATGGACTTTAATAAGGATGCACTAGAAAGAAATAAGCGTTTGGGCTACTTAATGGCTTATAAGCTATTTGGAAATTATGAAGGTAATCAGTATACTTTTCTTCCTTCAAATCAGACAGTATTTCATGATTACTATAAACAATTATTAATGATGGAAAAAGAAATGAGAGGATTCTTTAATAGTAATTCTTCAGAACTGACATCTTTATTATTAGAAGCCAATCATCAAATGATCTTAAATCTCAAAGACTATACATATATTACTTTAGATTTTATTGGAGAATTAATGGGCTTTGATGATTTAAAGGTTTATGCGTTTGAAGAATACAAAAATATGATTCGTCATGCATTTGAGAAATATATGGAGAAGGATTATTTCCCTCAAGAATTAAGTCTGACAAAGGTGAATCTATCTTTCTTACAAAATCATCTTAACAGAGAATCAATTGTGGGATTCTTTCTACATCAAATGAAATACAAGGAAGCAATGGATATGAAGTCGTATTATACGTTCTGTAAAAAGGAACTAATGATGGCTTCATTGATTTATATATTAATAGGAGGTGGATCAAATGAACATCATTAAAAGGAAATGCCAGAAAGAAGATATAAAAGAAGTTGTTACTCTTTTTAATGAAGTGATTGAAACAGGACTTTATCTTGAAGAAGACACGCCTGTTCTTGATGATTTTATTGAATCAGCATCATATTGTGGTGTGATGCTTGATGATCATCTATTAGTAGGTGCTTATTTGATTAAATCTTTAGGAACAGGACATTGTAAGCATATTGCAACCTGTTCATATGCAATTAAAGCTGACTATAAGAAAGAACTAGATAGTCTGATTAAGGACTCTTTGGAACAGGCATTTAAAGCTGGCTATGCAATTATGCAACTAAATACAGTCACTAAAACATTAAAGACAGTTTTAGATACAGTAGGCTTTAAGAGTTTAGGAATGATTCGTGATGGCTTTAAAACGTCTAAAGGTGATTATGAGAACACTTATGTTTTATATCGTACTCTAGATGAATCTGTTTTAGAATGTAAGGAAAAACAGGACCCTATATCTATTGAAATCAGTCATATCTCAAAGAAGATTCAAAATAGAGGAATTTATTGGATTGTATCAGAAGTCAAACATTATCGTATACAAACAAAAAGAGAATACTCTACCTTTGATTATCGTGATCTTCATTATCAATCAGAAGAAGATATTAAAAAATTTGTAGAAAATATTTTCCATAAGTATTATATTGAGAATGAAAAAAATCACGATACTGTGCATGTTTTATCCGTTCATACATCTAAGGATGATGCAGTAGCTGAATGGATCAAAAGAGATGATCTAGAATTACAGAAGCAGATGACAAGCATGCATAGTTTTTCAAAGGGAGTTAAATAGTGAAGGAACTGAATTACAAAAGAATTGGAATTTATCTTCTTGGATTATTGATTTTAGGCTGTGGTATTGATCTCAACACAAAGACACAATTAGGTGTGTCACCCATCATCTCTGTAGCCTATAATATCGCCTATCTCACGCATATTCCTATTGGTGTAATGACTTTTATCTATTATGTTTTACTTGTCATTATTCAATGGATTTTACTCGGTAAGAAGTTTGATTATTTTCAATTCTTACAGATTCCAACCAGTCTTGTCACAAGCCTCTTTATTCAGCTATTCGATGGAGTTATTCCCGTCGCTTCTAGCTTTCCAGCTCGTATAGCTATGCTTATTCTTGCGATTGTAATTACGGGTATTGGGGCATCACTCACTGTAGGTATGAAAATAGTACCTAATCCTGCAGATGGCTTAGCAAGTGTTATTGGAGAAAAGTGTCATAAAGGATTTGGTTTTGGTAAGAATCTCTTTGATGGTATTTCTATTATCATTTCACTTATTATAGGCTTTGTCTTTACAGGTGGCATTTTGGGTATTGGACTAGGAACCGTGATTTCTATGATTTTTACAGGTCGAGTTATTGCTGTGCTTGAAACAAGTATTTCTAGATTATATTCTTCTGTCACAGAAATAGAGTTTGTTGAATAAAGAAGATTTTATAGGCAAATATGCTCATCTATGCATATCTGCCTTTTTTTGTGTGCAAGTATGGCACTAATTCAGTCAGAGATAGTCCGACCACAGGTGATTACCGCCAAGTGCAGCGAACTACAAGCCGATACTATAAAGGTTGAAGTGAAGGAAATACGTATCATACCAAAGGCAGATGCCAGGTCCTTTGAAATTCAGTATATCTATGAAGCTGAATGCATTCAAAGGAATCTCAATAAAACAAATGCACTGGCATTAGATCTTGGTATCAATAATCTTGTCACTGCAGTATCAAGTAAAGGTGAAACATTCATCATTGATGGAAGAAGACTGAAGTCCATTAACCAGTGGTTCAATAAGGAAAATGCAAGATTACAGTCCATCAAGGATAAGCAACATTTTGGAAAGAAGCCAACCAACAGACAGAAAGCAATAGCACGCAGGCGCAACAATAAAATAAATGACTACATGAACAAGACTGCACGCAATGTGATTGATCACTGTATCGATCATGAGATTGGAACTCTTGTTGTGGGTTATAATGAAACATTTCAGAAGGATTCCAATATAGGCAGAAGAAACAATCAGACCTTCGTCAATATTCCATTTGGATTGCTGAGAGACAAGCTTGAATATCTCTGTGAACTGAATGGCATCATACTTGTAATGCAGGAGGAATCCTATACATCAAAGGCCAGCTTCTGGGATAAGGATGTCATACCAGTCTATAAGAGTGATGATACTGAAGAATACCATTTCAGTGGAAAGAGAATACATCGTGGACAGTATAGAACAGCCAGTGGACAAGTTCTGAATGCAGATGTAAATGGTGCATTAAATATCATGCGTAAAAGTAGCGTTGTGGATGTAAACATCCTATACAGTAGAGGCGAAGTGGACACGCCTATAAGAATAAGGATTGCCTAGAAATAGGTGGAGACTTAAATATCAATCTTCTTAAACGGATGCGTAAGCATCTAAAAAAAATCCGACTTAATTAAAATTATGTCGGATTGGCTCACAAAGTAATCATGAATGAAATAAGTGGCAATGTGACTAAAGAAAATGCAGTAGATACAAAAATAAGCTTAGAAGCGAATTCTGGGTTCTTATCATACTTATTTGCCAGCATTGCACATGTACTTGGTGCAGGCATCGCAGCCAATACTACTGATACACCAATACCAATATGATCAAGTGATGTCCATCTCAAACATAGATAAGTAATTACTGGAATCATAATCAAACGAATAAAAGAATAATAAATACATTCCTTATCCAATATCTCTCTAGGTTCTACATCACTCAATATACTTCCTATCACAATCATACTTAATGCAGTATTACATCCTCCTATAGAACTCATAGTCGTAGTCACAAAAGAAGGTAATGTATACCCTAATGAATACATGATCATAAATACTATACCAAAATAAATCCCAATAAGACATGGATGTAATGCAACTTTCTTCACCATTGTCTTAAAATCAGCTTTTGTATAACGTGATAAACCATAACTCCACATAAATACTCTTTGTGGAATCAAATAAATACAGGCATAAAGTAATCCCATATCACCATATAACCCCTGCGCAAATGGCATACCCATAAACCCTGCATTAGATACCATAGTCGCATACTGTAAGTTGATTTTCTTTGTTTCTTCCTGATTATTATAAGCTGTCTTATTAATAATAAAATAAAGACCCTGTATACCAATAGATACTAAAAATACCACAAGAGTTGTCTTCATAATACTTGGTGTGAGTTTAATTAAGAAACTCTTAGCAGTAGCCACAGGTAATACAATGTTTAATACTAAATCAGTAACCTGTTTACGAGTCTGTTTATTAAATAATCCTAGCTTAGAAATAAGATAGCCTATTCCTACTAAAATAAATATTTCTACCTGTAAATCTAACATACTTATTCACCCCTCTTTGAGGACTAATTATAGTAATAGAGTAGACAAGAAACAATGTTAATATTGTAATTAATCATTATTTCTGCGC
>NZ_UQGV01000042.1 GCF_900540665.1 uncultured Catenibacterium sp.
AAATACCTGTGGTCGGTTTATCTCCGACTGAATTAGTGCCATGCCCGGCACACTACGAAAAAAAGGTCTTATGACCTTTTTAAATCTTAATAATACCATCTACAGCTTTTTTCTTTAATTCTTCAATAATAGAGACTCCTGCACTCGTACCAATACGTGTTGCTCCATTTTGAATCATCTTAATAAAAGTATCTGCATCTCTAATACCACCTGCAGCTTTTACTTCTACTTCATCACCCACATGTTTCTTCATTAATGCGACATCTTCAAATGTTGCACCACCTGTTCCAAAACCAGTCGATGTTTTAATAAAATCAGGTTTAACCTTTTTCGCAATTTCACATAACTTGATCTTTTCTTTGTCATCCAAATAACAGTTTTCAAAGATGACTTTACAAGGAATATTGTGGGCATGACATGCATCTACAATCTGTGTCATTTCATCTTTAATATAATCCCAGTTCTTATTCTTAACTTCTGTTTGATTAATCACATAATCAATCTCTGTAGCGCCTTCTTCAATCGCATTATTTGTATCAAATACCTTAGAGGCAATAGTAGTTTGTCCTAAAGGAAATGAGATGGCAGCTCCTACATGAATGTCAGTACCCTTTAGTAGTTTTGCACATAAATGAGACTGTACTTGATTGATTGCAACCATTTTAAAATGATAATCCTTAGCCTCATTACATAGTTTTTCCATATCTTTACTAGAAGCATCAGTATGAAGATTAGTATGATCAATCATCTGTGCTAATTCATCAATAGTATATTCTTTCATAATCATCTCTCCTTTACATATATACTAACATTATAATTTTATTATGTCAACATAATGTAAATATATCACTTGTGTTTTTTATGTGATAAAATAGTATATATATAGGGAGGAGGGACTCTTATGAGCGCTTTATATTTAGATGTAAAGAAAGACTTATTAGATAAAATTACATCGGGTGAATATTCAGAAGGAACTATTATTCCTACAGAACATGAACTTTCTGATTTATACAATGTGAGTCGTCCAACGATTAGAAAAGCTGTGCAAATCTTAGTAGATGCAGGTTATTTAGAAAAGAAAAAGAAACGTGGTACGATTGTATGTGCACCTAAAGTAATTCAAGATTTTACTCAATCAATATCAAGCTTTGATACACAGATGAAAAGACATGGTGTTGTATCTAAAACACAGGTGATTACATTTAAAATGGAAGAAGCATCTAAAGAGATTGCGAAATCTTTACAGATTCATGAAAAAGATTTAGTTTATAAGCTTGTTCGTTTACGTTATACAGATTATAATCCCAATGTCTTTATTACAACCTATATTCCTGTTTCTTTATTTCCTGGTTTACTCGATACTGACTTTACGCATATTAGACTCTATGATGTTTTTGAAAAACAGGGACATAGTATTGATACAATTGATCGTACATTAGAAATAGCTCTTGCAGATGATACTATTGCGGATATGTTAGATATAGATGAAGGAGACCCACTATTCTATTTCCGCTCTATTGGTTATGATACACAAAAGAATCTAATAGAATATTCTATTGCCCGTTATAGAGGAGATATTAATACATTCACATTACATCTTAATCAGCACAAAGGAGAGTAGTATGAGCTACCGTTTAAAATACCATGTATGTCCTGAACATGGCTGGATCAATGATCCAAATGGTTTTTCTTATTTCCAGGGATATTATCACTTATTCTATCAATACTACCCAGATGAACCTATATGGGGACCTATGCATTGGGGCCATGTAAGAAGTAAGGATTTGGTTCACTGGGAAAACTTACCTATTGCCTTAACTCCAGGAGATAAAGAAGATCTTCATGGTTGTTTTTCAGGAAGTGCAGTAGAATACAACAATCGTTTATATCTAATTTATACAGGTAATATATATGATGATCCTAAACATATCACATTCCATCAGAATGTGAATATTGCCTGGAGTGAAGATGGTATTCATTTTTATAAATATGAAAATAATCCAGTGATTAGTGAACCACCTGCAGATAATACATATCATTTCCGTGATCCTTAAGTATGGCGAGAAGATGATCATTTTAAGATGATTATTGGTGGTCAGAAGGAAGATGGAAGAGGACATGTACTCATATATCAATCAGATGATTTAATCAATTGGGACTATTTAGGTGAATATGGGCATGCTTCTACAATTGATCATGAAGGTAAGATGTGGGAATGTCCTGATTTATTTAGACTCAATGGAGTGAATGTATTACTTATGTCACCACAAGGTATTAAAGAAGATGGTGAAAAATACAGAAACTATCATCAGACAGGCTATAAGATTAATGATTCATTTATTGAATTAGATCATGGGCATGATTTCTATGCGGCAACTACAATGCTTACACCAGATGGTAGACGTATACTCATGGCTTGGATGGATATGTGGCATAGTGAATTCCCTGAAAAAGAAGAAGGGTGGTCAGGGGCTATGACCTTCCCTAGAGAACTTACTATTCATGATAATCATCTCTATATGATGCCAGTAGAAGAACTTGCATTATTAAGATGTGAGTCTAAAAAAGTAGAAGTCACAGATTATCTGCTTCCTTCTAGACAAGTAGAAATAGATTTAGATATTTGTGATGGTTTATCTCTCGATCTAAGTAATCTCTATACACTTACAGTAAATAATCATAAAGTAACTGTAATGAATCAGACAGAACGTGTAGGGACTATTAAAGAATATCAGTCTATGAAGCTATTGATTGATTCTAGTAGTGTAGAAGTATTTATAAATGGTGGAGAACTTGTCTTTACAGATAGAGTTTATTTTAAAGACACACCAGTACTTTCACTTAATAAAAAGATGACTTGTAGAATCACAACATTAAGTGAATGATATTTCCAAGGGGGAAAAATATATATGAAAAAAATAGAATTTAAGTCTATGTTGGTGTCTATTATTCTTGTATTACTAATTTATTATTTTTATACACCAGCATTAAATATTCATGCGATAGAATTCTGGATATTTATTATTGTCGCATTATGTATTTATGGTGCTTCTACTTCTTATAGCACATTACTTGGTAAGAAATTTAAACCTGAAAAGGTAGGTTATTTAGGTGCTGCAGTAGCATTGATTGTGGCAGGTGTTTTAGTAACTGATTTATTCACAAGTAAGATTTTCCACGCATCACGTTATGCAAATCGTATAGAAGTAGAAAATGTAAAGTTTAATAATAAGACATTACATGAAGTAGACTTCTCTAAGACACCTATTATTGACCGTAAGAGTACTGTAAAGCTTGGAGACAAGGTCATGGGTGAGATTCCAGAATATGTCTCTCAGTTTGAAGTAAGTGATGATTATACACAGATTTCTTATAAGAATAGTGTTTATCGTGTTACTCCACTTGAATATGCAAGTTTCTTTAAATATCTTACTAATAGTAAGAATGGTATTCCTGCTTATATTACAGTGAATTCTACTAATGGTAAGGCAGAAATCGTTAAGTTAAAGGATTTAGGTTTAAATGGTATGAAATATGTACCTTCTGCCATTCTTAATCATAATTTAAATCGTAAACTACAATTATCTTATCCTACATCCATCTTTGGTTCTCCTTCATTTGAAGTAGACGAAAAAGGTCATCCTTGGTATGTATGTACAACATATACATATTTTGGTGTAGGTAATAAGAAGAAGGTCACAGGTGCAGTTCTTTTTGATCCTATTACTGGTAAATCTAAGAAATATGATAAAGATGAAGTACCAAAATGGGTGGATCGTATTTATCCAGAAGAACTCATTATGACTGAAATAGATGAAAACGGAAGTTTACAGGATGGATTCTTTAACTCTGTTTTAGGGCAGAAGAATGTAACTGTGACTTCAGAAGGGTATAACTATTTAGAAAAAGATGGCGATATCTGGATTTATAGTGGTATTACTTCCGCAAATAAAGATTCATCTAACTTAGGTTTTGTATTATCTAACTTACGTACTCATAAGACATTACGTTTCTCTTGTTCTGGCGCAAACGAAAAAGCCGCAATGAAATCTGCAGAAGGTGAAGTGAAGAACTATGGCTATGATGCTACATTCCCATTATTAGTCAATGTAGGTGGTCATCCAGTTTATTTGATTTCACTTAAAGACAGTGGGGGACTGATTAAACAGTATGCGATGGTTGATGCGAAAGATTATCAGAAGGTCTCTGTTTATTCTGCAGATTCAGTCAAGAATCTTGAATTATTGAAGAAAAGTTTCCTTTCTTCTCAGACAATTACAGAGGAATCTGATGCCAAAACTAAGAAGAAGGATATCACAATCGCAAATGTACAGATTCTTAATGTAGATGGTAAATCGAAGCTATTTATCGTGGATACAGAAGGTAATAAATACAAAGCAGTCATTACATCAGAAAATGAAAACACACTTGCTTTCTTAAAGACAGGTGAAACAATTCATATTCGTTATATTGAAATGAAAGATGTAAATATTATAAAGAATGTAGGTGAATAAAATGAAAAGAATCATGAAGATTTTCACAGTTACTTTAGTATGTTTATCATTATGTGGATGTTCTTATTTCAAATCTAAGCTCAATGACATTAAAGGTAGTTTAATTGGGAATGGCTATACAATAGATACATACGATAATTATGGAAACAAGGTCTTTGAAACAAAAGGTCAGAAGATTAAAATTACTGGTAATAAAGTAAAAGAATCATCATATAATTCTGATGGCAGTGTAAAAGAAACATATAGTCTTTCTTCAGTCATTACTATTACAATTGATGGGAATGAAATAGAAAGCTGTGGAAATACATGTATCTTTGAACAGAAGGGATTAGATGCAGAAGTAGATTTTACTAAGAAGCATATCAATAGTACTGCAGACGGAATCACAGCCAATACAGCTATCGCAAATTACTTAAATAAGTATAAGAACTTGTTTGGTAAAAGAAGAGTCGTAGTCGTTAAATCTCAATTAGGTCAGCCTATTAAGGCCTATCAGGGTGATGATGTATATTGGGAAATTCCTGAAAACCTTCCTAAGATGACTAAACTCATGATTGATGGTAAAGCACTTTATATTCATCGTGCTAATTTCCAGATAATTGATTCAGATTGTTTAACAGAAGAGTAGCTTGTCTACTCTTTTTTTTTAGTTGACTATGAACCTTACTTTAGGGTTAAAATAGTATTATGGAGGATATGTTTATGGAGAAATCAAAAGTATATTTTACAGACTTTCGTACGCATGTTGGTGTAAGTTTAACTGAAAAGTTACAGCGTTTAATCAAGAAAGCAGGAATCACTGATATTGATATGGATGGTAAGTTTGTAGCTATCAAGATGCATTTTGGTGAATTAGGTAACCTATCTTATTTACGTCCTAATTATGCGAAAGCAGTCGCAGATGTCGTTAAGGAATGTGGAGGAAAGCCTTTCTTAACAGATTGTAATACTTTATATCCTGGTTCTAGAAAGAACGCTTTAGAACATTTAGATTGTGCGAATATCAATGGTTTTAATACAATCACTACAGGGTGTCAGATCATTATTGGAGATGGTTTAAGAGGTACTGATGATATTACAGTACCTGTAAGAAATGGTGAATATTGTAAAGAAGCTTATATTGGTCGTGCAGTCATGGATGCGGATATCTTTATCAGTTTAACTCATTTTAAAGGGCATGAGTCTACAGGCTTTGGTGGTGCGATTAAGAATATTGGTATGGGCTGTGGAAGCCGTGCTGGTAAGATGCAGCAACATAATTCAGGTAAACCAATTGTACATGTTGATTTATGTAGAGGATGTCGCCGCTGTGCTAAAGAATGTGGCAGTGATGCCATCACTTATGAAACCGGTAAAGCAGTGATCAATCAGGATATATGTAAGGGATGTGGCAGATGTATTGGGGCTTGTGCATTTGATGCCATTGAAAATCAGAACTGGGATGCCAATGAAATACTTGGTAGAAAGATGGCAGAGTATTCGCAGGCAGTATGTGATGGAAGACCAACATTCCATATTAGTCTTGTAAGAGATATCTCACCTAACTGTGACTGTCATGGTGAAAACGATGCACCTATCTTACCAGATGTAGGTATCTTCGCGTCATTTGATCCTGTTGCCTTAGATCAAGCCTGTGTAGATGCATGCTTACATGCAACACCTATGCCTAATAGTCAGTTATCTGATAACCTTGCGGATCCACATTGGCATCACCATCATGATAACTTCCTAGACTCTAATCCTAATGTCAGATGGAAAGAAACATTAGAACATGCGGAAAAGATTGGTTTAGGTACAAGAGAATACGAACTTATTCAAATGAAATAATAAAAAAGAAGAATTGAAATAACTCAATTCTTCTTTTCATTTGTTTGTTTACGATATTGTGTGGGTGAACAATGATAAGTCTTACTAAACTTTTTAGAAAAGGCCAGAGCATCAATAAAGCCCACACTGGCTGCAATTGTAGATACAGGGAGATTTGTACTCTGTAACAAGCCTGTAGCCTTTTTTAATTTAATTGAAAGCAGATATTGTTTCGGTGAAATATCAAATTTCTGATGAAATAATCGTGTCATATAATTTGCATGAATACCAAACTTATCCGCAATCTCACTCATTTTAAGGTTATATTGATAATTCAAATCCAAATAAAGACGAATTTCTTCGGCAAGTGAATACTTCACATTATTATTGAAATGGATATTTAACTCTTCATACAACATTGCGAAAATATGAAGAAGTATACTATTTGATTCAAAATATTCAGCATCTGTATTAAAGGATAAATCTAATAGACGTTCAATCTGTTTATAATATTGATTCACATCAACATTATGAATAATGTATTGATCATGTGTATCTTTTGTAAGGGAATAAAAATATTGTTCCGCATTAATACCTAAGAAATTGACCCATCCATATTTCCATGGATGGTTTTTATCTGCTTGATAGGTAGCCACCTTATTGGCAGGGATGAGGAAAATATCTCCTGCCTTGACATCAAAGGAATGTTCATTAATAGTCAGTTGTCCTTTTCCAGAGAAGACAAAATGCATCACATAATAAGATCTTACAATAGGTCCATAGGTATATTCACTTTTACATTGTTCTATTCCAGCACTGTATAAAGACAAATCCGTATTGGCTTTATAGGTTTTACTGTGAATACGTTCTTTATATTCTTTCATATGATCCCCTAAGTTAGTTTTTTCCATATATTCGTTATGTATTTCTATTCTTATTATATTCTTGACGTTGTTTAATGTAAATAAAGTGAGGGTTATGTATGAAAAATAGAAAACAAGCATATCATATAGAAACAGAAAAAGGGTTAATCAATGACCCAAATGGGCTTTCCTATTTTAAAGGAAAGTATTATGTCTTTTTCCAATGGAATCCTAATACGACAGACCACTCTTATAAAGTATGGGGGAAAACAACCTCTCAAGACCTTATTCATTGGAGTGAGCCTGTTATCGCATTACAAGCGTCTGAAGCTTATGACAAGGATGGGACGTATTCAGGAAGTGCAGTCAGTGATGGTGAGACATTATCTCTTTATTATACGGGAAATGTGAAGAGAGAAGGCGTAAGATATCCTGAACAATGTCTTGCACAATCAAAGGATGGTGTTCATTTTAAGAAATATGGTTCTGTACTCTCTCTTCCTGATGATTATACAGGTCATTTTAGAGATCCTAAAGTGACTAAGGAGGATGTCTGGAAAATGATTATTGGAGGACAGAATAAGAAGACTGGAAAAGGAGATATTAGTCAATATACATCAATAGATGGAACCTCTTTTAAGTTTAATAAAATCATTGGAATGTCTAAACAGTATGAAATGATAGAATGTCCTGACTTATTTACACTTGATGCTCATGAAGTATTAATTTATGGATTGCAGTCAAGAAATAATGATACGGATGAATGTCTTGATGCACACGCTGTTTATTTAATAGATAAATTGAGTGATTTAGATAAAGGACTGCATATGGATGAAGGGTATGATTTTTATGCACCACAAACATTTGTGGATGCTCAAGGAAGACGTATTATGCTTGCCTGGATGTCACGTTTTAGTGATGCGCAAGAAGTAGAATTCGCTAAGGATGGACATATTCATTGTTTAACAATGCCTCGTGAATTATCTGTAAAAAAAGGAAAATTGATACAGTCACCTGTAAGGGAGATGTATGAATTATGCCATGAAATTCCTTATACGAATCATATGAAAATACAAAGACAGGCGATGATAGAAATCAGTCCCTTGGAACATATATCTTTTTCAATCAATAAGGAATTAAGCATTCACTTTGATGAAGGCATAAGTATTGAACGCTATGATTGGGCAGAACAGATATATCAAAAGAAATCATGGCCTATAAAAATCAATCATATGGAAATATGGCTGGATACATCAAGTGTAGAAATATTTGCGAATAACGGAGAGTTTGTTTATTCTGCACGTCTTGATCCACAGGCTGAAGACTTACTTCTTGCAAGTAGTAAAGAATCACAAAATATCAACGTATACAGATTGGAGATTTAAAATGATTACAATAAATAATAGTATAATTCATCTTAGAAATACACATATTAGTTATATATTAGAAGTATTAGATCAAAAGTACATTTTACAAAGATATATCGGGAAACCACTTCGTCATTATCATAAAAGTCCAATGACTTACTACAAACGCGTCTACAATACTGAACATGATGTCAGTATCGAAAATGCATCTTTTGATGATCTTCCTTTTCTCTATCCACAATTAGGTCATGGAGATTATCGTATACCTGCCATTGAAGTAGAAGCACACCATCAACGTTATTGTGAATTATTGTTGAAGGAAGTACATGTACTAGATGAAAAGAAGACTCTTTCAGGATTACCCTCACTTAAAAGTCATGGCAGAAGTGAGACACTAGAAGTAGTCTATGAAGATAAGCATATTGGCTTAGAAGTTAGTCAATATATCACTATTTTTGAGGATTTAGGCGTTCTTTCATTTTCAGCTTCTTTTAGAAGCTGTAAAGAAGATCTTATTCTTTATAATACACAATCTGTTTCTTTAGAACTTCCATCACAGGATTATCAAGTGATGACAATGTATGGCTTACATGCAAAAGAAGGCAATATTCAGTTATCTGCACTTAATACAGGTATATTTCAAATAGAAAGTACAAGAGGCAGCAGTAGTCCACAAATGCATCCATTTGCGGCATTAATATCAGGTTCTGATATATATGCAATGCATTTTATTTATAGTGGAAATTATTGTTGCAAGATACAAAAGGATTCATTTGGAAAAGTTCGTATGCAGATGGGTTTACATCCTTCTATGAATAATTGGCACTTACATAAAGGAGAAGAATTCTATACACCTGAAGTTGTCGTGAATTATAGTAGTACAGGTTTAGAAGGAATGAGAATGAATTTTCATGAGCTCTATCGTCATCACTTATTACCACAATCACAGGAATTACCTCCTGTATTATTAAATACCTGGGAAGCTATGTATTATGATGTGTCTTTAGAAAAGATTGAAGAACAAGCCAAATGTGCGAGTGAACTAGGTATTGAATTATTTGTGTTAGATGATGGCTGGTTTAGAAAAGAAAATAATAGTCGTAATTCTATGGGAGACTGGAAATGTAATACAAGTAAACTTCCAGGTGGTATACAAAAAGCGGCTGAACTTGTTAAATCATATGGTTTGAAGTTTGGCTTATGGTTTGAACCAGAAGCAATTAGTAAAAACAGTGATTTATATATACAGCATCCAGATTATGCATTATCAGTAGATGGATATGAACCTACTTTAGGTCGTCATGAATATCTTCTTGATTTATCTAGAGAAGATGTCCAGAATTATTTAATTCATATGCTTGATTCTTATCTTTCTACAGGACTTATTGATTATATCAAATGGGATATGAATAGACCGATGAGTGATGTATGTTCTCATATCTCTAAGTATAGTACAGAAGTGGCTCATAGATATATGCTTGGTCTTTATCATGTGCTTGATGTGATTACGTCTCGTTATCCAGATGTTCTTTTTGAAGGATGTTCAAGTGGAGGTGCACGTTTTGATCCAGGTATCTTATGTTATATGCAGCAGAACTGGGCCAGTGATAATACGGATGCACTTGATCGCAGTGTGATTCAAGATAGTTTTAGTCTGCTTTATCCACAATCAGTGATAGGTGCACATATCAGTGCTGTTCCTAATCACCAGACAGGACGTATTACATCCTTAGAGACACGTTATGATATCGCAAAACTATTTAACTTAGGTTATGAACTTGCTCTTACAAAGTGTACAGATGATGAATTAGATGATATTAAGAAGCAGATTCAGGAATATAAAACAATAAGAAAAGAAACACTCAACGGTGAATTACATGCCATTGAATGTGATGAAAATCATTTAGGCTGGGAAGTAGTCAGTCTTGATAGAAAGACTGTTTATGTTGTCATAATGACTCGTTTTTATAATCCTCTAACTGCTCAGAAGTACTTTAAGTTAACATACTTAGATGAAGATTCTGATTATTTAGAATGTCATACACAAGAAATCTATGGTGGAGATGAGCTGCAGCATATGGGCTTATGTGTACCTTTAGAACATGGTGATTTTAAAACTTACACATTTATACTAAAAAAAGTATAAATGGTTAGAAAAAGCCATATTTATATTATGTTATTCCATTCAATTAATGCGCTTTACGAGGTATAAATATAATCAGTAAAGCGCTTAACAAATTAAAAAGGAAAGGTTAGAAAAATGAACGATAAAGAACTTGCATTAAAGATTATTGAATTAACTGGTTCAAAAGAAAACATTAGTTCAGTAAGACATTGCGCAACAAGATTGCGTTTAGTAGTAAAAAACAAAGATAAAATCAATGTGAAAGCAATTGAATCTTTAGATAAGGTAAAAGGATCATTCTTCAATTCAGGACAGTATCAGATTATTCTAGGGACAGGTTTAGTAAATCGTATCTATGATGAAGTAATCAAGGTGACTGGAGAAGAAGGTAATAACAACGATGAAAAAATAGTATACGGAAATAAATTCCAAAGAGCTATAAGAACATTCTCTGATGTCTTTGTGCCAATTATTCCTGTACTTGTCGCAACAGGTTTATTCATGGGTCTAAGAGGCTTATTGACTCAAGAAGCTATCTTGCATCTTTTTGGTTTAACAACTAAGAGTGTTCCTGCAAACTTACTTACATTTACACAGGTATTAACGGATACCGCATTCGCATTCCTTCCTGCACTTGTATGCTGGTCAACATTTAAAAACTTTGGTGGCAGTCCTGTAATTGGGATTGTATTAGGTTTAATGCTTGTAAGTCCTAGTCTTCCAAGTGCATATGATGTTGGCTCTGGTGCTGCAAAACCATTGATGTTCTTCAATTTCTTAAAGGTATCTGGTTATCAGGGTTCTGTATTACCTGCCTTTGTGACAGGTATTCTTGGTGCCAATATGGAGAAATGGTTAAGAAAACGTATTCCAGATGCATTAGATCTTATTCTTACTCCATTCCTTACATTACTTATTGGTATGACAGTCGCATTATTTGCGATTGGTCCAGTTCTTCATACAGTTGAAACAGGTGTATTATTTGTAGTTGAAAAATTATTGCAGTTACCTCTAGGTCTTGGTGGTTTATTATACGGAAGCTTTGGACAGTTACTTGGTATCTTTGGTATTCATCATATCTTAAACTTCTTAGAAATCAGTATGTTAGCTAATGATGGCTGGAACTATTTAAACCCAATTGGTACTTGTGGAAACATTGCGCAGGCAGGTGCTGTATTAGCTATCGCAATTAAAGTTCATGATCAGAAAATGAAACAGGTTGCTTATCCATCTGCTTTATCTGCTGCATTAGGTATTACTGAACCTGCAGTATTTGGTGTAAACCTTCGTTTAGTAAAACCATTTATCGCTGCAATGATTGGTGGAGGTGTTGGTGGATTCCTTGCTTCTATCTTCCATCTTAAAGCAACAGGTATGGGTATTACAGGTATTCCTGGTACATTACTATATCTTAATAATCAGTTACCATTCTATATTCTTGTTAACTTAGTCGCATTTGCGGTGGCTTTCTCTATTACATGGTTATTCTGTGTTCCTAAGACAGAAAAAGAAGAAGTCGTAGAACCAAAAGAAGAAAAAGAAGTTTCTAGTGAATCTTTATTTGCGATTGCATTAGGAGATGCGATTGAAATGAGTGCAATCAAGGATCCTATGTTTGCAGAAGGTATTATGGGACCATGTGCAGCTATTGAACCAGCTGATGGTAAGATCTATGCTCCTGCAGATGGTACAATCAGCTTTATCAGTGAATCAGAACATGCAATTGGAATCATCACAAATGAAGGTGCAGAAATTCTTCTACATTTAGGTATTGATACAGTAAAAATTACCGATGAAAAAGTATTTGATACAAAAGTCACAATGGGACAGAAAGTCAAAAAGGGTGATCTTCTCACTGTAATGGACTTAGATGGAGTAGAAAGACATCAGTGCCAGAAAACAGTTATTACGATTGTTACTAACTATAACAGCTATACTGATATTGCTCAGGTGAAAACAGGTTCAATTACGCCTGATGATATTATTATGGAGCTATCACTTTAGTCAGTTCTTTGAACTGACTTTTTTGGAGAATAATATGAAAATAATTGTCAGTGATTTAGATGGCACATTACTTAATAGTTATGGAGTAGTAGATCCCTTCACTAAAGAAGTATTGAATACATCACCTATCTATAGAATTATTGCGACAGGACGTAGTTACAAGACAGCTTCTCCTTTGTTGAAGGGAGTAGATGTAGATTATTATGTACTATTGAATGGTGCGGAATGTCGAAATAGTCAGGGTGATATTCTTTATAAAGAAAATATCGATTTAAAGATTGCACATACTATTATGAATGGCTTATTAGAACGTCATATAGATTTTGAAATTAATACGGAAGAAGGGGATTATTCTACTGATACTGTATTTTGTGATACTACAACACAACTTTCAGAACAACATCTTCAAGATTATAAAGAAATAAGAAAGATATTTGTATTTGTGCATGATGAACAGAAAATTAATCAAATCAAACACTGGCTTGATCAAATAGAAGGAATTAATGTCACTTCATCATCCTGGTGGAATATTGAAGTTACATCAATGAATGCGAATAAAGCACTTATGGTAAAAAGAGTGATAGAAATACTTCATACTTCTGATGATGTTTATGTATTTGGTGATGGTCATAACGATCTGAGTCTTTTTAAAGACTATAAGCATACACGTGCTATGAGTAATGGTGTGAATGCATTGAAACAGATAGCAGAAAAAGTGATTGATAGTAATGATAATCATGGTGTTGCGAAAGAAATAATTGATTTGGTTAAGGACTAGAAAAAGCAGGCGGTGCCTGCTTTTAAATTATTTCAAAATGTTTTAACGCATTATATAAACCATCTTCATCGATATCATCTGTGACATAGTCTGCCGCTTTTTTAACGTCATCCCCTGCATTACCCATGGCAACAGAAATCTTTGTATATTCAAACATATCAATATCATTTTTGCCATCACCAAAAGACATTGTTTCACTTTGATCAATAGAATAATACTTTAATACTTCATGAATACCATTCTGTTTACCACCACTCGCAGGAATAATATCTACTGCCTGGGGATTCCATTGTGTTTCCTTACAATGAGGCATAAGCTCCTTAATTTCTTTTAATCTCTCATCATTTGTATCATAAGGAATAACCTGATAAATAGGATGTGTATAACCTCTATGAATATCTCCTATTTCTGGTAGTGGTGTAGAAATAGCTTTCTGTACTTTTTCTACAACTTCATTATTAAAGTTGATATACATGAGTTCATCTTCTACAAATATGCAGGGCATATGATTTGTATCCACATAATTGATGATGTTGTTGATGTCTGTTTGTTCAATAGGAAGTCCATAAATCATTCCTTCTTTATTGAAACAATACTGTCCATTTAAAGTGATACAGGCATCAAACTCTAAATCCTGTATAGGAAGATCCCTCATCTCACTTAAATGTCTTCCTGTCGCAATAAATGTAAGTATACCTTTTTCTTTTAATAGTCTTAATGCTTCTTTAGTAGATTCTGGAACACTATACGTAGTATGTGAAAGTAATGTTCCATCAATATCAAAGAAAATTGCTTTTATCATATTCTTCATCCTCCTGTCTTATTTATCATACTAAAAAAAGTCCCAAAAAGGAACTTTTACATGAAACTACTAAAATCATGATTGATGATTTCTTTACAAGAGAAGATTCCATCTTCATATGTGCATACAAAGATAGCACAGTTTTTAATACCTTTCTTATAGTGAGCTACATTATATTCTTCAAAGTTTTTAATAAAGTTGGCACATGCAGCTCCATGAGATACAACAAGGACATTATCACCTTTTGTATTTTCCATGATTTCTGTAATTGTCTTTACAACTCTTTTCTGTACTTCATCCTGTGATTCTCCGCCATAAGTTTTAAAGTAATCTAGATAAGGAAATGGTGGATTAAGACATTCATCTTTTCCTTCAAAGACACCAAAATTCATTTCTTTTAACCCCTTTAAACGTGTATAAGGCATATTATGATGTGTAACTATTTCAAGTGTGTCACTCGCTCTTTCACTTGTGCTGCAATAAGCATCATCAATCTGAATATGATTGTCATCAAACCATTTTCCAGCTACTTCTGCCTGCTTAATTCCAATTTCTGTAAGAGGTGCATCACACCATCCCTGAATCTTATGCTGCAAATTAAATAAAGTCTGTCCATGACGCATTAAATAAAGTGTTTTCATTGTAATTCCTCCTTTATATTTGTACAATAAAATTATAAAACATGGTAGTTACTACCGAGCAAGTAAAAAAAGGAGTATTTTTTATGTATACAATGAAAGAAGTTTGTCAGATTGTTGGATGGAGCTATGAAACGTTAAAATATTATTGTAAAGAAGGGTTAATCCCTAACGTAAAGAGAGATAAGAATAACTATCGTGTCTTTGATGAGAATAATATTGAATGGATCAAAGGCTTACAATGTTTAAAGAAATGTGGTATGAGTTTGAAAGATATGCGTCAATATCTTGATTATTGTATGCAAGGTCCTGTTTCTATTCCTGAGCGTGTAGATATGCTTAATGTGACAAAAGAAGATCTAGAAAGAAGATTATCAGAAATACAGGAATCTTTAAACTATATTGAACATAAGAAAGAACTTTATAGAGATATGCAGGAAGGTAAGAAGCCTTATGTAAGTTATGTATATCATGTAGAGAATTAGGTGATACTATGATAGGTACAGTAGATTTTAATATGATTCTAGATTTGAATCATTTATTGAAGAAAGAAGGTTATGATTATTCTGTTCATTCTATTGGTGGATGTGCAAGTTGTGGTCTTAATTTGAGATGTGAGGGAGAAGAAAGTGATTTAGAAGATGTGATGAAGGTCATAAATGACTTTCTTAAGAAGAAGTGGTTAAAGGCTGTTCCTAGTTTAAAAGATCCCTATACTCTTGGTATCATTTCTACATTTCATAAGGAGGTCAAGTGATGTTTCAGTTAAACTATCAAAGTCATAAATCTATCTATGAACAGATTGTAGATAATATTAAAGAACAGATTATAACAGGTGTATTAAAAGAAAATACTCAATTACCCACTGTAAGAGAATTGTCTCAATTACTTACTATTAACCCTCATACAGTTCAAAAAGCATTTCAGACATTGGACCAGCAAGGCTATATCTATACAATTGCGAATAAAGGTACTTTTGTATCATCGAGAAAACATGTAAAGATAGATGAGCAGAAAGTCGATGATACGATTCATATGATTGTAGAAGGGTATAAAGAATTAATCTACATGGGTTTGACTCAGAATGAAATACATAATAAGATTCTAGAAAATATGAAAGGGGGACCTCATGATTAAAGTAAAAGATTTATATAAAGTTATTGATGGTGAAGTTGTCCTTGATCATCTAGATATGCAGGTAGAAGAAGGGTCTATTTATGGTTTAATAGGTCCTAATGGAGCAGGTAAAACAACCCTCATTAGACATTTAGTAGGAGTCTTAAAACAGGATGCAGGAAAGATCTTTATAGAATCACAGCCTGTTTATGAAAATATAGAATTAAAAAGAAAGATAGGCTATATATCTGATGCGATGTATTTCATAGAAACAAGCTTAGAAAGAAATGCGAAAGTCTATAAAGACCTCTATCCATCATGGAACCAGGAAAGATTTGAAGAACTCTACAAAACATTTAAATTAAATCCTACAAAGAAGATACAGACATTTTCTAAAGGAATGAGAAAACAGGCATCATTCTGTCTCATTATGTCTACAATGCCTGATTATCTTATTTTAGATGAACCTATAGATGGATTAGATCCAGTCGCAAGAAAATTAGTCTGGAAATATATTATTGATGATGTTGCTCAAAGAAATCTAACAGTTCTTATTTCTTCTCATAATTTAAAAGAATTAGAAGGAATAGTGGATCATGTAGGTATATTGTATAAGGGTAAGATTATGAGAGAGTTTGATTTAGAATATATTCAAACGCATATTCATAAAATACAGGTTTCTTTTGGAGATAAAGAAGTTAATTTAGATGATTTAAATATTGCTTATCAGGAGGAAAGAGGTTCAGTAAAAATATTAATTATTGAAGACTCTCTTTCTCATATTAGAAAGGTTATAGGAAATCAATCTCCTCTTATCTTTGATATACTTCCTTTAAGTCTGGAAGAACTTTTTATGTATGAAGTAGGAGGAGAAGATGATGATATCCAAAAACTCATATTTTAATAAAACCTTCTTTAAAAACCTTATGAAACGTTTCTGGATTATTGGCTTTGGGATGATGGTATCCTATGTTTTATTATACCTTTATCCTATCTACCAGGGTGCAAGTTCAGAGGGGTATAAATACTATGCAGTCTATCTCAAGGGATCTTATTTTACAGGAAACTTGATTATTTCTACTATTGCGGTACTTACAAGTGTGGCTTTACTCTATTTCTATCATAACCGTACAGCCTCTACAATTATTCATTCTATGCCTATTAAAAGATCAGAACTCTATTGGACATCTTTTGTTGCAGGGATGATTTTAATGTTTGTACCTCTTATTCTTACAACAGGAACACTCATATTCTATGGAAAAACAATTCCTTTATATTATAGAGAACTTTCAATCAACCATTGTCTGAGCTGGTTTTTGATTCAAAGTGCACTCATATTCTTTACGTATGGCATTACACAATTCTGTGGTGTTATCACGGGTAATCTCTATACACATTGTATATTAGGAGTATTTTTTAATAGTTTACCTTGGCTTAGTTCACAGTTTTTTACTATTCTTAAATCAGTCTTTACTTATGGTGTAGAAGAACCTTCTGTCGCTTTTGAGAACTATTCCACTGCCTTTAATTATGTATTAAATCTAGAAAATTGGCTTACATTACATACTCTTGCTTATTTGACTATTTATATTGCGATAGGCATCAGTTTGATTTTTATTGCCTACTTCATTTATAAACGTGTTAAGTTAGAATACATTGGTTCTTCTGTTGTTTTTGATCGTTTAAAAGATATAGTTGCCATTATAGGGACTCTTGTACTCTCTTCATTTGTGACATTCTTATTTATATCCAATGAAACATCTATTCATACAATGCGTATCACCTTTGTGATTATAGGTATTATTGTTTCATTTGTAGGGTACTATATTTCAAGAATGATTGCGGACATGACACTTTATGTCTTAAATAAGAAGAACTTTAAGAAGTTTATCATCTATCTTGTGGTCTTCTCATTAATGTGTGTCTTCTTTGTTTTTGATATCACAGATGAAGAAAATAAGATTCCAAAAACAGGTAATGTATCTTATGTGACATTCAGTTCTGATTATTCAGGTAATCAGGATGTTAAACTTAATGATTCTGATTCTATTGATATTATTCATAATATACATAAAGATATCTTAAAAGCACCACATGACTCTAATGATTCTTCTCATTATTTCAGCATTACTTATCATCTCGTAGATGGTAAAACACTCACACGTTCCTACAACATCTCACAGGACTGCTTCGATAAATATGTGAAGGATGATATGAAATCTCTTTATACAAATGTCTCTTATATGAACCAGATCTTTAGAAATATGCATTGGGTTGAAGTATCTGTTATGAACTATACAGATGATACAACAGACGATACAGTCTATTTAAAAGAAGATGACTTTAGAGCTTTGAAATATGCCTTAAGAAAGGATTATGAAACTCTTTCAATGGATACTATTTCAGACGCAATTAATAACTACAATTATAGTATTGAAGTCATTAATGATGCAGATTATGTACTCACTTTCTATATTAATAAGGATTTTGAGAATACAGTGATTTACTTCAAGCAAAGAGGCTATTATAGAAAGATATTTAAGTAAAAAGGCGTATCACCAAAAATAGGTGATACGCTATTTGTGCGACAGGCAGTCGCTTATATGTCATGTCAACAGGGGCATGACATTTTCT
>NZ_UQGV01000043.1 GCF_900540665.1 uncultured Catenibacterium sp.
ATAGGATGTTTACATCCACAACGCTACTTTTACGCATGATATTTAATGCACCATTCACATCTGCCTGTTTTTAGATAAATGTAAACATAGTACTATACTTTCTATTCTTCTTGGTACAATGACTTATATGTTTTTAATCCAGACTGTGTTTTAATCACAGTCTTTTCATTACTTCCAATGGAAGATTATTTACGAGTACAGTGTTACCATCATAATAGTTGATGTAATCTGGTCCTAATGTAAATATACGTTCAAAAGGAATTGTACACAATGATCTGTCTTCTGTTGTAGAATAAAGAGCTATTTCATAATAATCACATTCTAACTTCTCACCTGTTTCAGGATTCTGATACCCTACAGGTACCCATGGTTTATTAGGGAGTAAAGTAGGGCAGTCTTCAGTTAATGCATAGATGCCTTTAATACCCTGATTTGTCTTAAAGAATTGTGGTTTTGCATAATAATAGTCATGACTTTGAAGTTCATGCATCCATTCAGAAAAAAGATGAGGATTTAAAACAAACTGTTCTGCTTCTTCTTTACCTATAACAAGTGGCCACATCGTGCTCATTAAAGTAAGAGAATCTGTTTCACCATTCACAATCTTTTCTGATACTTCTTTAATAATACGATGATTGAAGGCAAGAAGATCATCTTCCTGTGATAAGTACTCATCTATATCTTCTTCTATACCATCAATAGTAACACTGCATTTCCAGTAACGAGTAATTCTTCTTAGACAGTTAAAGAAAGAACGCATTTCATCTGTAGTAGTAGGATTGAGTAAACGTAAGTTTAATTCATTCTTTTCATCTTCATCCCATGAAATATGAAAACCTCTCCCAATAGAATTTGGATTATAGAAGATCATATTACCTTCCTGATCATCGCCCACCATTCTCATACCATCATTGATTCCAAAAGCTAATTCATCACCGACTATGACATCTAATGGTATTGTCTTTTTAAATAAACCCTTCTGTTTAATACATACATCAATAGACATCTTCTTATCCTCCTATACATCTCACAAAGTCTTCTTCTGAGATAATCAAAATCTTTTCATCCTTCTCTCTTAAGTCTAAACCTTTTCTAATCTTTGTACCATACTGACCATACTTCCATGTTTTACTTTTTTCTCCACCAACAATCAAATAATCGGTACCACGTGTAGGAGCACTTAATACAGTACCTCCATGACTATAGATATAGTGAACTACATCACTTCTTCTCATCGAAGTAAATAAACCAGTGACTACAAACTTACCTGTCAAATCTATATCAAATATTTCATCAAAAGCGAAAGAGTAAATATTCATAACTATTCCTCAAAAAAAGATATACAATATATGTAGGAGGTTTTTCATAATGGTTAAAATCCTAAACATCGCATTATATATCATATTCATTCTTATACCAACATTGTATTTTATATGGCTATTAAAACATGAACACCTGATCTTTAAGACATTCGTAGTTATCATGGCTATTCTTTCTACAATCGGTATATTACTTAAATTTAACTTTAAACCATATAATCATATCTTTACCATGTTCATACTAGTGTGTCAATTTCTCACTATGTATATTTATATTCTTTTTATATGTGTTTATCTGTATCGTTTCTCCTTTAAATTTGTAAGACGAAGACCTTATCGTTTTGGTAATATCGTAGCAACTATGATTGCGATTACTCTTACAATCTCTGGTTTCTATTCTCATTATAATAAGAAAGAAGTAGTCTATCATGTCACTGTTCCTAAGACATCTTCAGTATCACAACTAAAGATCTGTCTAGTCAGTGATCTACATCTTAGTTCTGGTACTTATATGAGACAAGTGAGAAAACTTGTAAAAACAGTGAATGAGAAACATTATGATCTTGTATGTTTTGCAGGAGATGTATTTGATGAAAATACACCGGATGAATTAATGAATCGTTCTTTACAAGAATTCAAGAATATGAAGAGTACTTATGGCACATACTGGATATCTGGTAATCATGAATATTATGGTAAACATACAGACTTTACTGTTTTTGAAAAATACAACATACACTTTCTAAAGAACACCTATGAAACTGTAGACAATTCTTTTAATATTGTCGGCTTTACAGATAAGACATCTCGAGATCACTATGATATCAATCAAGTCATTAAAGGTATGAATACTTCTTTACCTACTATTACATTAGACCATAATCCTGAAAGATTTAATCAGCATACATATTTCACTGATCTTCAATTATCTGGTCATACACATAATGGACAGATTTTCCCAGGTAATATTATCCTTCATTATTACTATCAGAATTCATATGGTTTATCCCATTATAAGAACCATTATCTTCTTGTATCTGGTGGTTATGGTTCATGGGGATTCCCTTTTAGACTTGGTACACAATGTGAATATGATACTGTTTATCTCAAGCTGAGAAAATAGTTTTACAGTTAATATATCTTTTTGTACAAAACTTGTAAACGGATTCATAAATTCATGAAAATTAACCTCTTTTGGCGTACAAATCTAAAAATAAGCATAGACAAACCGCTTTCTTTCCTATATGATAAGGGCACAAAGAGGTAGTAGAAAAAAATGGTCATAGAATTAGAAGAAAAATTTAAATTACGCAAAGCAGAAATCTTTGCGACAATCAAAAAGTATGTGACTGAAGCGAAGATGGATATCTCTGATACAGTTATTGAAAACTTGTCTATTCATCTTGCTTTATCAATTACAAGAGAATTATCTGGATCTTATATCGAAATGAGTTCATCTCAGATTGAACAATTAAAACAAGCCAACACTTATCAGATTTCACAGTTAATCGTCTATGATTTATCTAAGAAATATGATGTAAGAATTTCTGAAGATGATATTTGTTATTGTGCGATGTATTTATCTAACATGACATTATTGGATTTAGACTTCTTCAGTGAATGTGATATTATTGATCAGGAAACTGAAAGCATTACTTTAGAAGCCGTACAGGAAATCAATAACCGTTTAGGATTAAACTTAAAGAAGAATGATGATTTCTATCAGGGATTATCAATGCATTTCTATCCTGCTATTCAGCGTTTAAAGAATGATGAACAGCTTAACGATAACGTATTAGCTGATAAGATCAAAACTGAAAATGAAGCAGAATATAAATGTGCAATGATTTTAAATGATGTTGTAAAAGAACATTATCATAAATCATTTAATGAAGATGAATTGGCTTATATTGCATTACATTTCGGTACAGCATTAAGATAACAAAAAGGGACCCATCTACTATTGATATGGGTCTAGGAGATAGCGAAAGCTATCTCCTGTTTTTTATTTAAATCTTCTTTCTCACGCTATGAAAGGTATTTTAAATTTAACTTTTCATTTCATATTTATTATCGACAATATTTGACATAATTACTTTGTTATCGTCCTCCCTTGAAAGGAGGTGATGTTAGTTGCTTTCCAATTTAGTAGTATCTGTCGTGGCAGGTGTTTTAGTTTATTACATATACAAATGGTTGGACAAAAGATTCAAACGATAACCAGCCTAGTGCTAAGTACACTCTAAAGAACTAGAAAAGGTAAGGAGCACCATTCCTTACCTTTTCGTTTTGATGTTAATTGTATTCCAATCTGCAATCAAATTATAGCATCTAGTATTTTAATATGCAAGTTGATTTAAAAATTCAATTTAGCTTAACATTACATCTCTATCTTTACTAAAATAAAGCATAACCTACATGCTTGTAAACTAAGAAATAAGCTAAGAAATCTGATGTCTAAATTTGATGATCTAGTAACAACATTTTCTTAAACTTTGCGTTTATCTTTAGTTTATTTAAAGAAAATTCTTAATATCTTGAGTATATATTAGTGAATAGAAAATTAAGGAAGGTACTTTGAATGAGAATAAATGATCTAGTAGGTGAAACAACAGAATATGACAAGAAATTAAAGGTTGAGTTGAGAAAACCAAAAAGCTGGTGTAAGAGTATTAGTGCTTTTGCGAAAATAATAGATAACTATGCATTTCAAATTAATTATAAAGAAGACAAGAAACCATATTTTAGGTCTGATAGGTATCAATATGCTGTTATTATGCCAAATCTTAATTATAGTGATAAATAGGAAGACAGTTTAAATATGACCAAAATAGGACCGATGACACAATAAATGTTCAAAAAGGCGCTGATGACATAATAAATGACACATTAAATGTTCAAAATGGTGCTAGTGACATAATAAATGACACAATAAATATTCAAAAAGGTGCTGGTGACATAATAAATGATCAAGATGGCACCAATCACAAAATAAATACTCAAGATGGTACTGATAACATAATAAATCATCAAAGTGATGTGAAAGATGAGATAGAAATAAATATGGAAGAAATAAAAATACTAGAAATAATGAAAAATAAACCAGACATTACAATTAAACAATTAACAGTAATATTGTCAGGTATTAGTAATAGAACAATTACAAGAAATATTGTTATATTAAAGAAAAAAGGACTTTTAGAAAGAGTTGGTTCAAGGAAAAAGGGTTATTGGAAGGTTAAACGTTAAAAGAAAAACTTACTTCATTTGTACTTACCATAGACCTATGAGACAATCTAATTATACTCATTCCATTCATCTGCTTTAATAAACCTTTAATAAAAATAACTGAATTCTTGAAAAATTCATAATTTTATATGATTTGTTTGAAGGTAGAAATACCTTATCAGTACGGCTCCTACCGCCACAAGAGTAGGGCGTTAAAGTATGGAAGGGAGAAATCCTTCCTTTTATTTTCCAAATAGAAAAATCCTCTAGGTCATACCTAGAGGATCTTTTTACTTCCCTATACAAAATCTCTTAAACAATTCATCCAATAAATCTTCTTTAGCCTGTTCACCTAATATCTCTTTTAAGTTCTCCCAGCTATCATATAAATCAGTTACAATCAAGTCTGTAGGAATACCATCCTCCATTGCTTGAATTGCAATATTTAATGACTGTGAAGCTTTTTCTAATAACTGTACCTGTCTTTGATTTGCAAGTACCTGTGCCTGAGAATTAGTAATAGCGCTAAAGTCAAACTCATCTTTAATATGTTGAATGAGCTCATCTATATGATTCTCTTTAGCACTAATATGAATACCTTCTGTATCAATCACACAGCCCTTATCAGACTTATTGATTAATACAATTCTATTTAATCCTTCAGTACGTTCTAATAGTTCCTTATCTTCTGCCTCTATTGGTCTAGAACCATCTAATACAACTAACACTAAATCAGCCTGATCAATTAAAGATAAAGACTTCTTAACACCCATATGTTCAATCTTATCTTCTGTTTCTCTAATACCTGCTGTATCAATCATATTTAATACAATATCATTTAAACGAATAGAACCTTCTACTACATCTCTAGTCGTTCCTGCAATATCAGTTACGATGGCTTTATCTTCTTCTAATAATGCATTCAATAAACTAGACTTACCTACATTAGGTTTACCTACAATGACAGTAGAAATACCATCCTTTATTAAATGCATGTTCTTAGAACGATCAAGAATATCATCCATCTTCTTTCTTAAAGATACAGAACCAGGTAACAGCTTTTCAGCTGTTAGTTCTTCTATATCTTCATATTCTGGATAATCAATGTTTACTTCGATCTGAGTAATAATCCTAATCAAGTCTTCTTTTAAGTCTTTAATGAAGTTTGTGATATTTCCCTGTATTCCTTTTAATGCTAGTTTAGCTGCCTGATCATTATTAGCTGTTATTAAATCACTGATTGCTTCTGCCTGTGATAAATCAATACGTCCATTTAAAAATGCACGCTTAGAGAATTCTCCATGCTCGGCCATTCTAGCGCCTTTCTTTAAACATAAAGAAAGAACTTTATTCGTAATAAAGACACCACCATGACAGTTGATTTCTACCATTTCTTCACCAGTAAATGTATGTTGTCCACGATAAATAGAAATAAGTACTTCATCTACTTTCTCTTCACCATCTACAATATAGCCATAAGAAATAGTTTGAGACTTCTTATTTAGATTACCTGTAAAGAAGCTCTGAACAAAATCAATACACCCTTTACCTGATATACGAATAATAGAAATAGCGGCTTCTAATCGAGATGTCGCAATAGCACAAATAATATCATCATTCATAATCATACCTCCCTAAGTGTTCTTTTCTTATACTTATAGAACCAAATTAAATTAACTACTCCTTTAATAATACCTGAGAAAGAAATAACCCACCAGATACCATTTAAATGGAATGTATTTAAGATTAATAAAATAGCCGGAATACGTCCTAATGTGAATATGATACTGGTAGCAGAAGGGGGGATTGTATCTCCTAATCCACTAAAGGCACCAGAAATCATTAATTCTAGAATCATAAATGTTTCAGATAGACCTACTATACGTAGATAGTTTTCTCCAATTTGAGTCACCATTAAATCATCAGTAAAGAATCCATAAATCACATGAGGGAAGAAGACCATCAAGCTTGTACATACAATACCCCATACAATAGAAAATACCAACATTGTATGATATCCCTTTTCTACACGATCATACTTTCCAGCCCCATAGTTCTGACTAATGAATGCATTAATAGATGTCTGGAATCCAGTTGCCATACACCAGGAAATATTTTCTACCTGTGTACCTACCTTCTGTGCTGCAACAGCTGCATCTCCAAACTCAGCTACAAAAGCAGCCACTACCATTGAACATACAGAAAATAACATACTCTGTAGTCCTAATGGAAAACCAATTTTTAGTATATTCTTATAATAAGACTTTGAATAAACCTTCTTCAATGAAATATGTTTAAGTAGTGTATTCTTCTTAAAGTTATGTCTCATAAATAGTAGGAATACAGAAGCCTGGGCTAATACTGTGGCAAGTGCTGCACCTACAACACCTAGATCACATACAAAGATAAAGAATGGATCTAAGACAATATTCAACAACAAACCAACACTATTACACTGGAATGGAGTCTGACTATCACCAGAGGCATTCAAGACACCTGTCATAATAATATTTAAGAAGTTAAAGATAATCAAACCACATGTAATACGTAAATAGTTAATAGCCTGATTAATAGTACCTTGTGATGATAAACCGAATAAACCAATAAAAAAGCCTGAGAATACAACAGTACAGAAAGAGAACAATAGTGCGAATATAATCCCTAACTGAATCGCAGATGAAGCATAATCTGTAGCTGCTTCTTGATTACCTGCTCCTAATGAATGTCCTGTTTTAACTTGTCCACCCTGTGTCGCAATCATTGCGAGTCCTTGTGATAACCAGCTAAACATACCTGCCACACCAACTGCCGCAATAGAGGAAGCACCAAGCTTACCAATCCAAAGCATATCAATCAGTGCATAGGCCATTTCTAGAAATGATGTACCAATAATAGGTAGAGTTAATTTTATAAGCAGAGGAACAATACGTCCTTCTAATAAATTCAATTTTTTCATGAGCATCTCCCTTCCTATCCATTCTATCAAAAGTATGAAAAAAAAAGAAGGCAGAGCCTTCTTTAATCAACATAATAAATTTCTAAGTAACGGTTTTTACCTTCACCGTGTGACTGTGTTGCAAGATGTGGCATTTCTGCAATTACCTGATGAATCACTTTTCTTTCATCAGCTGGTAGAGGATCTAACTTCATATTAATCTTAGAATGTTGTACTTTCTTACCAAAACGTTTTGCCATTGCAGCAACCTTCTGGTATCTCTGTTCTTTATAACCATTGATATCTACAGAGATTTCAATACGCTGTTTGAACTGAGTATTTACAGCACTCTTAGTAATGAAGTTTAATGCTCTTAAAATAACACCATTCTTACCAATCACAACTGAATTATTACTTGTTTCTACATTACAGTAGATACGATCATCCTGTTTGAAGACAGTAGTCTGTGTTTCGAAACCTAAAGAACTTAATGTTCTTTCTACGAACTGACCTACATATTCTTCAACCATAGATTCACACCATCCAGCAATAACAACTTTCTTACTGAATAATCCCTTATGAACTTCAACAACTTCATAATGGAATTCTTCTGGTGTAATACCTAAGTCCTGACAAGCACGATTTAATGCTTCTTCTTCTGTTTTAGCTTCATAAGTATTCATAATGATTACCTAATTACATTAGTATCTTTCTTGTTTTCTTGCTTTTCAATATACTGAATCTGAATAAATACTGTTCTAATTACAGTAATTAAGTTTGTAGTAATCCAATAGAATGACATAGCTGTTGGCATGATTAAACCAAAGTAGATGATCATTAATGTCATTACGATATTCATAGTCTTCATCTGGTTCTGCTGAGCAGAAGGTTTATACTTCTTATTTCTCTTCAACATTAAGTTGTTGATTTCGATAGCGAAGAACTGAGATAAAGCCATAACTAAGATAACGGCAATATAAATCCATTTACCACTAGTAATCTGTGATAAAGGTGTTAAACCTAAGTTCATACCAAATGCCTGTGATGTATACAAGATCTGGATTCTCTGAACAGCACCATACATTGCGAACATGATAGGTAATGTTAAGAAAGTCCATAATGTGCCAAACATAGAAACATTATGTTTCTTGTATAAGCCCATAATTTCATTCTGCATACGCATCTGACTAGTCTGATCATTCTTGCCACGATATTTGTTCTGGATTCTTTCCATTTCTGGCTGAAGCATCTGCATCTTCTGTGTAGAAATAGTAGACTTGATCATAACTGGTAAGATAATCAAGTTGATAAGAATAGTCATTAAGATGACACCCCATAAGACATTACCTGTCCATGAAGTGATTAATAGGATTCCCTTTGCGATAGGAATTGTTAGTAAGAAATCAAAGATTCCTGCCTTTAATGTCCATGGTGTTGATTCAGTGATAGCACGGCTTGCTAATAACTGACCGTTCTTGTCAACATTACTTGTACACCCTGTGAAAATGAACACTAAAGCAATCACCGCAAAGATCTTTAAGTACTTCTTTGTACGAGGATCTAATACCATTTTTACTTCTCCATTCTTTTTTTCATTTTTAAATATAGACTTTGAAGAGATTTCTTGTTCTGTTCAAAATCATTCTGAGAATAGGGTTTTCTAACAATCAGAATGTAGTCATTATGGTCTTCTTTTGTGAACAATTCATGAACCATCATTCTTACTTGTCTCTTAGTCTTGTTTCTGGCAACGGCATTCCCTATTTTCTTACCGACTGATAAACCAATACGCATATGCTCTAGATCATTAGGGTTCCAATATAAAACAAACTCTCTATTCGCTACGCTTTTTTTTTTCTTTATAATGGTTTCAAATTCAGTACTTTTCTTTACACGTAATTCTTTTTTCATATTTCTTTTAGAAAAAAAACCACATTAAAGTGGATTTTTTTTAGGCAGATAATACTTTTCTTCCTTTTTTACGACGTCTAGCGATAACTTTACGTCCACCTACAGTTGCCATTCTAGCTCTGAAGCCATGAGTCTTAGCTCTTTTTCTTTTATTTGGCTGATATGTTCTTTTCATTCTTTTTACACCTCCAATATGTAGCTACTTTTTTTATACTACATAACATATGCAGTGTCATTATATGGGAAATACTTTTTCAAGTCAATATTATTTATAAGAAATTTTGGCTTATATTCAACAGTTTTTGCTTCTTCACACCTATTTTCCACACTTCATTCCCCATTGGAATTCATTCATTCACATATTGTGTATAACAAGCATTTTTCTTCTATATAACATAATTTTTTATGTGCACAATAATCTGAATAAGACGTGAATAGAGGAAATACTTCACATATATGCACATAAAACATGGTGCAAATATATTTTTTAGATATTCTCAATTTTTGTGAATAAGTGTGAAGAATTCAAAAAATAGTGTTAAGAACACAATAAAAATGTGAATATCTCGTGAAAAAGACTCTGAATAACCTATGAATAAGTACTTATTCACCATTTTTTGTGCACATCATTACTGTGAATAGTCAATATTCACTAGTCTTTATTCCCATTTTCTTTTATAATGAGGGGTGCAAAGGAAGGTGAATATATGGACAACTTAAAGCAGTTCTGGACAGAAACCCTCAATCGCTATGGAGAAAACAGTGACGATAAGATCGTATTTGACTCAATATTCACCCAGACAGAGGCTAAAGAACTGCAAAACAATGAATTAATCATTACTATAGAATCGGTTTTTAATAAGACCTTTATAGAAGATGCAAGTGAACAGCTTGAAGAGTTCTTCTATGAAGTATCTGGTATTAAAGCCACTATAAAGGTTATGACTACCCAGGAATATGAGAATATGAATAAGGCAAAAGCCCCAGTAGTGGAAGTGAAAGAAGAAATTGATGATTTTGATGATCATTTAAGTGCTGAACTCACTTTTGATAACTTCGTTGTGGGTAATTGTAATAGAATTGCTCAAAATGCTGCTTTGGCAGTTGCATTAAAACCTGGTACATATAATCCTTTATTCCTTCATAGTAATTCCGGACTTGGAAAGACACATTTGTTGAATGCGATTGGAAACTATGTGAAAAAGAAATTTCCAGGTAAACGTATTCTTTATACAAATGCAGAAGCATTTGTGAATGATTACGTAGAAGCAATTGGTAATAATACGATTGCGAAATTTAATCGTCGTTATCGTAGTGTTGATGTATTATTGATTGATGATATTCAGTTTATTGCGAATAAAGAAGGAAGTATGGAGATGTTCTTCAATATCTTCAATACTTTACAACATTCAGGAAAACAGATTGTTATTACAAGTGATAAACCTCCTGTTGAGTTAAAAGGAATGGAAAACCGCCTTGTTTCTCGTTTTAGACAGGGTTTAACAGTCACTATTGATAATCCTGAATTTGAAACAGCCAAGGCAATCTTAAAGAAAAAGATTGAATCACGTATGATTGATTATCCTATTGATGAAGAAGTACTAGACTTTATTGCATCTCATTTTAATAAGGATGTCAGAGACTTAGAAGGTGCTATTACAACACTTCTATTCTATAAAGTAGTATGTGGACAGAATCTTGATCATATCAGCTTGGATTTCGCATTAGAAGCATTTGATAATCCAGATAACACAACAACTGTGACTAAAAAAGAAGCGACTCCTGATACCATTAAGGAAACTGTTGCTTCTTACTACAATCTATCAGTCACACAATTAACAAGTAAATCACGTACAAACAATATTATTACGGCAAGACATATTGCGATGTATCTTGTCAGAGAGCTCGTTCCTGATATTTCTTATATCCAGATTGGACAGGAATTTGGGGGAAGAGATCATTCTACAATCATGAAAGCTTGTTCTAAAGTTAAGAAGAAGATGAAACAGGATCCTAACTATAAAACAGCGATCAATGATTTAATGGAACGCTTAAGTTAAGCACACGTATGCACAACTTGTGCACCGTCAAAAATGAGAATTTTTTTGAAATACTCAATAAAAACGCAACTTATGCACATTATGCACAGTATTATTATAATTATTCTTTAATTAATAAAATAAATAAAGGAGAAAAAAATGGATTTTAATATTAATAGACTTGTCTTATTAGATGCACTTACTAAGGTTTCTAGAGCTGTTTCTTTAAAGAGTCCTTTACCTATCTTAACAGGTATTAAGTTTGACTTATTAGAAGATGGTTTAGTATTGACAGCATCTGATAGTGATATCAGTATTCAGACTACAATTAATGAAGGTATTATTATTAACCAGACTGGATCAGTTGTTTTATCTTCTAAGTATATCTTAGAAATTATTCGTAAGATTGATGGGGAGACAGTTCATATTCAGGTTGTCGATGGTACTTTAACACGTATTACTTCTGAAAGTTCTTTATTTGATTTAAATGGTTCTAAGTCTTTTGATTTCCCACGCATTGATTTAAATAAGAATGGTAAGCACTTCTCTATGAAGTCTTATGATTTCAAAAAGATTATTGAAAAGACTTTATTTGCGACAAGTGAACAAGAAACTAGACCAGTACTTACTGGTGTGAATTTCAAAGTAGACCAGCATAAATTAGTATGTATTGCGACTGACAGTTATCGTTTAGCTCAGGTGAGTCAGCCAATTGATGATGATATTCAGTTTAACATCGTTATTCCTAAGAAATCTTTAAATCAGATTATTCACATTATTGAAAAAGATGAAATGATTGATCTTTATGTATCAGATCGTAAAGTATTATTTGTGATTGGTCAGTATCTTGTATTAACTCGTTTAATTGATGGTACTTATCCTAATACATCACGTTTAGTAGAAGACCAGGGATCTTATACTATGTCTATCAATAGTTCAGCATTACTTGGTGCAATCAGCCGTGCTTCTTTACTTTCTGATGAACAAAGTAATATTGTAAAACTAACAATGTCTCCTGATGAAAACATTCTTTCTTCTTATTCACAAGAAATCGGTTCAGTAGAAGAAAACTTAACAAAAGCCTTCTATAAGGGTGAACCAATGACTATCTCATTTAGTGCAAAGTATTTAGCTGATGCAATCCGTTCTATTGGAACTGAGACAATTCAGTTACGCTTTACTGAAAAGATGAGACCATTCCAGATTACAGGTTTAGATGAGAGTGATAACATTCAGGTTGTTCTTCCAGTGAGAACTTACTAGGAAAATTAAAGGGTCTATTCTCTTATTTGGTTAAAATTTCGTCTGTAATTGAAATTACTAAGAAAATGAAGTTTATCTCTCCCTTGAAAAAAGGGGCTATAAACTTCTTTTTTTTATGTTTTTGTGGTATAATGTAGAAAGCAAAATTAGCGCAAAGGATGTGTGATGAAATGAAAGAAGTCTTAATACATACTGAATATATTACTTTAGGTCAGGCTATGAAATTATGTGGTGAAGCACAGAGTGGCATTGAAGCAAAGATTATGATTCAGGAAGGTCATGTTCTTGTAAATGGAGAAGTAGACCGTAGACGTGGTAAAAAATTAAGAGATGGTGATGTTTTTGAAGTAGATCGTCGCCAGTATGTAATCCATGGAAATCAAAACGCTTAATCTGATTCAATTTCGTAATTATGAAAAGCAGACCTTTCATTTTCATCCACTGGTTAATATTATCATTGGGGATAATGCACAGGGTAAAACGAATATACTTGAAGCAATTTATCTCTTGTCGACAACAAGAAGCTTTAAGTCCCGTATGCTTGATGAAATGATCATGTTTGATCAGTCTTATACACGTGTGTCAGGTCATGTTATGAATGGCACACGTCCTTATGATTTAAAGGTTGTTGTGTCTAAAGATGGCAAGAAGGCTTTTATTAATGATAAGGCTGTGAGTAAGACAAGTGATTATCTGGGTTATTTTAATGTGATCTTATTTACTCCTCAGGATCTGCAATTGATTAAAGGGTCTCCTAAAATGAGGCGAACTTTGATAGATACTGAGATTTCTAAGATTTCACCAATTTATATGTTTAACTTGAATAAATATAATAAATTGATGAAGGAAAGAAATAAGTACTTAAAGATGCTTCATGATGGACATAAGAAACCTGATATGTATCTAGAGGTACTGAGTGAAGAGATGGCAGAATTAGAAGAAGATCTGATTCAAAGACGTATGAAGTTCATAGAGTTATTGAATGAGATCAGTGGAAAGATGTATGCCTATATTTCTGGTAAAGAAAAGCTTGTTTTGAGATATCATACGCAGTTCAAGGATATTTCAAAAGAGGGTATTCTTGATAAATATAAAAAGAATTATAAGCGAGATATATTCCAAGGAACGACCGTAGATGGTGTTCATAAAGATGATTTAAAAATCTTTTTAGATGAGAATGATGCGGGTATGTTTGCATCCCAGGGACAACAGCGTTCTATTATCTTATCAATAAAGATTGCATTAGTAGAGATTGTGAAGATGCAGATAGGTGAGTATCCTGTCTTGTTGTTAGATGATGTATTGAGTGAATTAGATGAAGAGAGAAAGATGAAGCTTTTGAATCTGATTGATCATAAGGTACAGACATTTATTACAACAACGCATTTTGATTTAGGCTATCATCATTCACTAGATGATGCTTTGGTTTTAAGAATAGAGAAAGGAACGTTGAAGGAGGATAAGTAAATGGAAGAAAAAGTAGAACATTATGATGAATCCGATATTCAAGTCTTAGAAGGGCTAGAAGCCGTTAGAAAGAGACCTGGTATGTATATCGGGACAACGTCTGCAAGAGGTTTACATCATCTTGTATGGGAAATAGTGGATAACTCTATCGATGAAGCACTCGCAGGCTTCTGTAATAAGATTAGAGTTGTATTATTACCAGGTGATGTTGTAAAGGTCATTGATAATGGTCGTGGTATGCCTACTGGTATGAATGCGAAGACAGGTAAGAATACAATTGAAACTATTTTTACTGTATTACATGCCGGTGGTAAATTCGGAGGAGGAGGCTATAAGGTCTCTGGTGGTCTACATGGTGTAGGTGCCTCTGTTGTAAATGCCTTGAGTGAATGGCTAGAAGTTTACGTTCACCGTGAAGGACATATTTACTATCAACGTTTTGAAAATGGTGGAACACCTGTTGGTTCTTTAAAGGTTGTAGGAGATTGTGAACAGGAAGAAACAGGAACAACTGTAGTATTTAAGGCAGATCCTGAAATCTTTACTGAAACAACTATATATGACTATGGAACACTGAGTCAGAGATTAAGAGAGCTTGCGTTCTTAAATAAAGGCTTAAAGCTTGTATTGGAGGATGAAAGATTAGATCCTGCAAAAGTAGATGAATATCATTATGAAGGTGGTTTAAGAGAGTATGTCGCTTTCTTGAATAAGAATAAGACACCATTACATGATCGTATTATTGATTGTGAAGATACAATGAATGATATTTCCGTGGAAATAGCTATGCAGTACAATGATGGTTATCAGCCAAATATCTATTCATTCTGTAATAATATTAATACACATGAAGGTGGAACACATGAAGAAGGTTTCCGCTTAGCTTTAACACGTGTTATTAATAACTATGCAAAAAGTCATAACTTCTTAAAGGATAAAGATGAGTCTTTAAGTGGTGATGACTGTCGTGAAGGTTTAACTGCGATTGTATCAGTTAAGCATCCTGATCCTCAGTATGAAGGACAGACAAAGACTAAATTAGGTAATGCGGAAGTAAGAAAGATTGTATCTACTATTCTTGCGAATGCATTAGATAAGTTCTTATTAGAAAATCCTGATACTGCGAAGATTATCATGGATAAAGTCACATTGGCTTCTAAGGCAAGAATGGCAGCGAAGCGTGCAAGAGAAATGACTAGAAGAAAGACAGCACTAGATGTTTCTAATCTTCCTGGTAAGCTTGCAGACTGTTCTTCTAAGGATCCAAGTGAATGTGAAATATTCATCGTCGAAGGGGACTCTGCCGGAGGTAGTGCGAAATCTGGTAGAGATAGAAAGATTCAGGCTATTCTTCCTTTAAGAGGTAAGATCTTGAATGTTGAAAAAGCACGTTTAGAAAGAATTCTTGGTAATGCGGAAATTAGATCTATGATTACCGCATTTGGTACTGGTATTGGTGATGAGTTTGATATCAATAAACTACGTTATCATAAGATTGTCATCATGACCGATGCCGATGTCGATGGTGGTCATATTAGAATCTTGATGCTTACTTTCTTATATCGTTATTTAAAGCCATTGATTGAGAATGGTTATGTTTATGCCGCTCAGCCACCTCTTTATTTACTAAGACATGGTAAGGATGATCATTATTTATATAGTGATTATGAGTTAGATAAACTAAAAGAAGAACTTGGTCCTAATGCGAAATATACAATTCAGCGTTATAAAGGGCTAGGTGAAATGAATCCAGAACAGTTATGGGAAACAACTATGAATCCTGAAAATCGTGTATTAAATAGAATTCAGTTAGATGATGCAATGCAGGCTGATCAGCTATTTGATATGTTGATGGGTGAACGTGTTGAACCTAGAAGAGATTTCATTAGAGAAAATGCGAAGTATGTAGAAAATCTTGATATTTAAGGAAGGAGACAGTCATGGAACAAAGAGGTATTAAAGATATACAGTTAACAGGTGAAATGAAGAAATCATTCATGGAATATGCGATGAGTGTTATTGTGGCTAGAGCTCTTCCTGATGCGAAAGATGGTTTAAAGCCAGTACAGAGACGTATTATTCATGGTATGAATGAATTAGGCTGTTATAGTGATAAGCCTTATAAGAAGTCTGCCCGTATTGTTGGGGAAGTAATGGGGAAATATCACCCACATGGTGATAGTTCTATTTATGAAGCCCTTGTACGTATGGCACAGGATTTCTCATATAGATATATGTTAGTAGATGGACATGGTAACTTTGGTTCTATTGATGGTGATGGCGCTGCCGCAATGCGTTATACAGAATCAAGAATGTCTAAGATTGCGATGGAAATGGTAAGAGATATCAACAAGGATACTGTTGATTTTGTCCCTAACTATGATGGTGAAGAAAAGGAACCTAATGTGCTTCCTTCTCGTATTCCAAATTTATTGATTAATGGGTCTACTGGTATTGCGGTAGGTATGGCAACAAATATTCCTTCACATAACTTAGGTGAAGTGATTGATGCGATTCTCGCTGTTTCTAAGAACCCTGATATTACAATTACAGAGTTAATGGATAATTATATCCCTGGTCCTGATTTCCCTACAGGAGCCTATATTTTAGGTCGTGGGGCTATTAAGAAAGCGTATGAGACTGGGAATGGCCTTATTGTCATGAGAGCGAAGACTGATATTGAAGATATCGGAAATAATAAGAAAGCAATTATCGTAACTGAATTACCATATATGGTCAATAAGGCACGTTTAATTGAAAAGATTGCAGCTCATGTAAAAGAGAAGAATATCGATGGTATTACAGAATTAAGAGATGAATCTGACCGTGAAGGTATTCGTATCGTTATTGAGTTAAGAAGAGATGTACAGCCAGAAGTTATTTTAAATCAGTTATATAAGTTAACTGCATTACAGACTACTTTTGGTGTCAATAATATTGCCTTAGTCAATGGAGAACCTAAGACATTGTCTTTAAAAGAAATGATTAATGTTTACTTAGAACATCAGGAAGATGTTATTCGTAGAAGAACATTATTTGATTTAAAAAAGGCAGAAGATCGTGCGCATATCTTAGATGGTTTAAAGCGTGCTATTGATCAGATTGATGCGATTATTAATTTAATTAGAAGTTCTCGTACAACAGAAATCATTCAGCAGAGATTAATGGATGAATTTGATATGTCTGAAAGACAGGCAAAGGCTATCCGTGAAATGCAGTTACAGAGACTTGCTGGATTAGAAAGAGAAAAGATTGAGAATGAATTAAATGCATTATTAGAAACAATCGCAGATTTAAAGGATATTCTTGCGAATAAAGAAAGAATTATTGCGATTATTGATCAGGAACTTCTCGAAATCAAAGCAAAGTATGGTGATAAGAGAAGAACTGAAATCATTCAGGGTTCATTTGATATTGAAGATGAAGATTTAATTCCTGAAGAAGATGTCGTTATTTCTTTAACTAATAATGGTTATGTAAAACGTATGCCTATTGATACTTATAAAGCGCAAAATAGAGGTGGTAAAGGTATCAAGGGTATGAGTACAAATAATGATGATGTTGTAGATTCATTGATGAATATGTCTACTCATGATGATTTATTGATCTTTACTAACTTTGGTAAGGTATATCGAATGAAGGGATATAATATTCCTGAATTTGGTAGACAGGCAAAGGGTCTTCCTATTATCAACTTATTGAATATGGATAAGGATGAACAGGTGAAGACTATGATCTCTATTACACCTTCTGAAGTAGATGAATCACATTTCTTATTCTTTGTGACTAAAGATGGTTTAGTAAAGAGAACTGGATTACCTGAATTCGAAAACATCAGACAATCTGGTAAGCTTGCACTCACATTACGTGAGGGTGATGAATTGGTTGATGTTAAATTGACTAATGGTAAGAGTGAAATTCTTCTTGCAGCTGCGAATGGTAAGGCTATTCGTTTTGATGAAAATGATGTGAGACCAATGGGACGTTCGGCAAGTGGTGTTAAGGGTATGAATGTAGATGATAGTCATATTATTGGTGTGACTACAAATACTGAAGGACAAAATATCTTGATCATTACTGAAAAGGGTTATGGTAAGATGTCACCACTAGAAGAATATCGTTTATCTAAACGTGGTGGTAAAGGTGTTAAGACTGTTAATATTACTGAGAAGAATGGTGAATTAGTCAGCATTAAAGCTGTAGAAGGTAATGAAGACTTAATGATCATTACGAATGAAGGTATTATTATCAGATTACCTATGGAACAGGTAAAGAGTGCTGGAAGAGCTACACAGGGTGTAAGACTTATTAAAGTAGGTGAAGGTGCTTCTGTTTCAAGTATTACAGTTGTAGATAAAGAATCGGAAGAAGAAACGACTGAAGAATAAGGAGTTGTCACATGACAACTTCTTTTTTCTAGTGTGCCGGGCATGGCACTGATTCAGTCGGAGATAGTCCGACCACAGGTAATTA
>NZ_UQGV01000044.1 GCF_900540665.1 uncultured Catenibacterium sp.
ATTATTCAAACTTGTTTTTAAGTTCGTCTTTTTTTATACGTTTTGATTGATTTTTTTTTCACACTTTTCACCCTTCTTTAAACATACTGCCTTATAATAACATATACAAAAAAATATGGGAACATTCAACTTCCATATTTCACCCAACAACATAACTTTTTATTTTGCGATATATGATTTGTGCAATTATTCCTACCACCATGCCTGATACAATACCAAGTAATGTCAGATATGGAAGATAATAGATAAAGGCAGAGGTGGAAAAGAAGACAAAGGCAACAAGTAACTGCCCTATATTATGAGATACGCCTCCTACTATAGAGACAACGATGTTTGAGAAGAGATGTGTCTTTACCATAAATGCCATAATACTAATAGAAAGAAGTCCTCCTGCCAGGCTATAAAGCATCATATAAGGATTTGTGAATGTGATTCCTATGATAAAGATACGAAGAAGTGAAACACCGACTGCATATTTAAATCCAAAGCATAAAAGAATTGTAAAAGATACAATATTAGCTAAGCCAAGTTTTGCGCCAGGGATTCCTAAATAAATAGGAAACAACATTTCTATATAGTTCAATATGATGGATATAGTACAAAATATTGCAAGAAAGCATAATTGTCTGACTTTAGTATGCTTGATCATCCTGCTGTTTTTCATTTCCTGACACCACCTCTACAATGAGTTTATGAGGAAGACAGATGATACTCTGCCCCTTTTTATTAATTGCCCCCTGCTTGATACATAAATGATCTGGACAGGTGGCTGAAATCATTCTTATTTTATGATTTTCTATTTTTAATGTATTCTCTTTATTAATATGTATTGTTTGATTTTTATTGAGATCATAATAGCCATAAACTTCTTTGTTTAAAGTAATTTTAATCATATTACTTTTTGACTGGGGACGAAGAAGAAAACCAGCAGTAGCTATAATCAATAAAATAGTCAATACATAAATATCATATTTTCTGTTTTTCATTATTTTCTCCTTGTATAATAGAATAAGGAGGTGCTTTATGAGAAGAATACTTTCACTTATCCTATGTTTTTCTTTACTTAGTGGCTGTAAGCCTAATAATGAACCCATTACTCAGAAAGAGTTCTGTTTAGATACAATTGTCTCTATTACTTTATATGATTCATCTTCAAAAAAGATTCTAAATAACTGCTTTGATTTATGTAAGAAATATGAACTACTTTTCTCTACAACAAACACAAATAGTGAACTCTATCAAATTAATCATAATAAGAATAAGACCCAATATCAAACTATTTCTAATGAACTCTCCTCTGTCATTAAACAGGGACTTTATTATAGTGAATTATCAAAAGGTGCTTTTGATATTACGATTGGTGCTGTCAGTTCTTTATGGGACTTCAAAAGTGATCAAGCGTCTTTACCTGATGAATCTCTCTTAAAAGAAAGTCTTAAAACAGTCAACTATCAAAATATTATTTGTGAAAACAAAAGTATACTCTATAAGAATCCTGATACAATGATAGATTTAGGTGCAATTGCGAAAGGTTATATTGCAGATAAACTCAAGGATTATTTAATCCAGCATAAAGTCAATAATGCATTAATTAATCTTGGAGGTAATATCCTATGTGTCGGAGATAAGATGACAGAAGGATATCATATCGGAATCACCAATCCTCAAAAAACAGATGAATCTATTATAAGCACTAAGATAGAAGATAAATCAATTGTAACAAGTGGCATTTATCAGCGACAGATGAAAATTAACCATCATATTTATCATCATATTCTAAATCCTCATACGGGTTATAGTTATGATAATGGACTCGCTTCTGTTACTATTGTATCTCCTTCTTCAATGCAGGGTGATGCATTAAGTACTGTCTGTTTCTCTCTTGGACTAGAAAAAGGCAAAGCCCTCATTGAGTCAGTAGACGATGTCGAAGCATGTTTTATTGATACAAATAATCAAATCACTTATACAAAAAACTTCAACCACTCTTAAAAAATCCCAATAAAGGGATTTTTTTATTCAATAATTTTTCTAGGACATTTTTCTACACATGCCCCACAATTTGTACATTTAGAATAATCTATATGTGCTAAGAAATCATCAACGGTAATCGCTCCATTTAGACATACCTTTGTACATAAACGACAACCAATACAGCCTGACTGGCAGCTTTTAGTAACTACAGGTCCCTTATCATGAGAATTACATTGTACACGATGTATTGCATCATAAGGTACCATTTCTATCAGATGATTAGGACATGCTTCCATACATTTCTGACATCCTTTACATTTTTCCTTATCTACAACAGCTACGCCATCAACGATATGTATCGCATCAAACTCACATGCCTGTACACAACTTCCTAAGCCAATGCAGCCTGCATTACACATCTTACCACCTTTGCCTGGTACTAGTGCCGCACTTAAACAATCCTTAATACCTGAGTACTGAGAAACAGGTGTGACCTTATCACATGTTCCCTTACATTTTACAAAGGCTATGTAGCGTGTACTGACCTGTGCTTCCTGCCCTAAAATAGTGGCAATCTTGGTACCAACTTCATTGCCTCCTACAGGACATTGATTGCTTGGTGCTTCTCCTACTGAAATGGCATGTGCTAGACCATCACATCCTGGATACCCACAGGCACCACAGTTATTTCCTGGTAGAACAGATCTTATTTTCTGTTCTTTTTCATCTACAACAACCTTGAACTTCTCACTCGCAACACCTAGAACTATTCCGATAAATAATCCTATAAAGCCCACAAGGAGAGTCGCAATTATAATGGATTTCATAGTCATTCTCCTTCCTAGATCAAGCCTGAAAAGCCAATAAAGGCAATAGCCATCAAACCTGCAGTAATCAACACAATAGGAGAACCTTTAAAACTATGAGGAATATCATTGTCTTCTATTCTTTCTCTAATTCCTGCAAGAATAATAATAGAAATAGTAAAACCAACAGCTGTTCCAAAACCAGCAACAACACTTGTGATGAAATCATAATGATTCTGTACATTCGTTAAAGCCACACCTAGGACGGCACAATTTGTTGTAATAAGAGGTAAATAAACACCTAGAGACTGATATAAGCCTTGTGAATATTTTTTCAAGAAGAGTTCTACCAATTGTACAAGTGCAGCAATAATAAGAATAAAGGCAATTGTTTCTAGATATTCCACATGGAATTTCACTAATAATCGATAAAGAAGTGAAGTAACAGCTGAGGCTATCGTAATAACAAATATGACAGCACCACCCATACCTGCAGCAGTTTCTATTTTCTTAGAAACACCTAAAAATGGACATAAACCTAAAAACTGTGATAAAACAACATTATTGACTAAAGAGACACTGATTAACGTTAAAAGTAAAGTTTTCATTATTTTTGTGCCTCCTTCTTATATTCTTCAAAACAAGTAATACCCTGACAATGCATACAGTCTCCGCCACATTCTAGTGATGAACGTTCTCCATTTGTAGCACTCGGCATTTTTAATTTATTCTGTATAGCTGTCAACATGCTTAAAACAAAGAATGCACCCGGTGCCATAATAAAGATAGAAATCGGTTCATAGGCTTTTGGCATGACAGTATGGCCAAAAACAGTACCAGCACCCAATAGTTCTCTCACTAATCCTATACAAGTTAATGCAAGTGTAAATCCTAACCCCATACCTATACCATCTAATATAGAAAGAATAGGATTATTCTTAGAGGCAAATGCTTCTGCACGACCTAGAATAATACAGTTAACTACAATAAGAGGAATATAAATACCTAATGTATCATATAAAGATGGAAGATTTGCCTGTAATAGGAGCTGTACAACAGTCACAAGAGTTGCCACGATGACTATATAAGCTGGAATTCTAACACGTTCAGGAATGATCTTACGTAATGCAGAAATCACAAAGTTACTCATAATAAGTACAGCCATTGTAGTAAGTCCCATCCCCATCCCACTCATAGCTGAAGTTGTGACGGCAAGAGTTGGACACATACCTAACATTAAGACAAATGTAGGATTTTCTTTAATAATGCCATTATAAACTGGTTTAATATATTTATTCATGTTGTCCCTCTCCTTTCAACAGATCATAGAAATCAAGGGCACCATTGACACCATTTGTGACAGCTTTAGATGTGATAGTGGCACTAGAAAGAGAATCCACTTCATTATCCTTCTCTTTACCTGTTTTAGTAATAATAAACGAATCCACCTTCTTATTCAGGTACTGTGATCTAAATGATTCATTCTTCGCATTCATACCAAGCCCTACTGTTTCACTGATAGATAAGATTTCTACACCTTTAATCTGTTTATTTAAGTCAATGCCAATGATGAGTTCTATTTCACCGCCAAAGCCATCTTTATCAGTCACCTGAATTACATAGCCTTGTAATTTATTATCTTTATAAGCCCCTAAAGCATTGTTGATTTCAATACCATTCTTTCCATAATCCTTTGTAAGAAGTTTTGGACTTTGTCGAATGAGTTTACTGTAATCTGCCTTAAAATCATCTGCTTCACTCATAACCTGCTTATATGCAAGAAGCTTTGTTTCTTCTTGTTTTGCGGCTATTTTATCTTTTGTAGAATTATAAACAAAACCAAGGAGACATCCCGATACAATAGTAATGATAAATAAGATGCATGTATCTTTGATGATTCTCTTTATATTCATGATACCACCGCCTTTTTTGTTTTATAGAGAAGTGTATATTTCTCAATAAGCGGTACAACAAGATTTCCTAGAATAATCGCATAAGAAACACCTTCTGTAGTTGTCCCAAAGAATCTAAATAAACCAGTGAGTATACCTATTAAAACGCCAAAGATAATCTGTCCTTCAAAATTAATAGGTGTTGTCACATAGTCAGTTGCCATAAAGAAACAGCCAAGCATTAATCCACCACCACATAATTGACAGGCCAAATAATAGAAATCAAAACGGAATGGCGAAAAAACAAGAGTAAATATTGAGAAAGAAAGAAGATAAGCCACTGGTATAGTTGGTTTAATGACTCTCTTTACTAACATATAACACCCACCTATTAAAATCATTAGGGTTGATGTTTCACCAATTGTTCCTGCTGTTGTACCGATAAATAAACGGTATAAGTCATAATGTGATCTTGTTTCAAGAATCGCAAGTGGTGTCGCAGTCGTTACACCATCAAAGACGAAATTTGTCATACGTCCTGTAAAAGATATTAATAGAAAACAGCGTGCAGCTAAAGCTGGATTCATAAAGTTTTGTCCTAATCCACCATAAAGCTGTTTTACGATAATAATCGCAAATACACCACCAATTAAAGGTATCCATAAAGGAACAGTAGAAGGAAGATTTAAAGCAAGAATGAGTCCTGTCACAATAGCTGAACAGTCCTTGATTGTGATAGGCTTCTTCATAAAATATTCAAATAAATACTCTGATAGTACACAGGTCAATACTGATATCACTACAATAAGCGCTGCATTCAACTTAAACTGATAAATTCCATACAGTGTTGTAGGCATTAATGCGATAATGACATCAATCATAATACGTGCGGTATCTGTCTTAGCACGTACATGAGGTGATGAAGATGTATGTAATAATTTATTCATAACATTTCCCTACTTTCTTTTAAGTGATGCCACAGTAGATTTACATTTTCTAATAGCCTGTGTCATATTTCTTTTTGCTGGACAGACATAACTGCAGCATCCGCATTCTATACATTCCATACCATTTAACTGTACGAATGTGTTGGTATCATTCTTCAAAGAAGCCTGATAAAGTTTTTGAGGAATGAGATGGCTTGGACAAGCATCAATACAGCGCCCACATCTAATACAAGCTGTTGGACTATTGACTACTACTTCATCATGAGTGAAGGCAAGAATAGAACTGCTTGTCTTTACTACCGGAATATAAAGAGAAATAAGTGAAACACCCATCATAGGTCCCCCACTGATGATTTTCTCTACATTCTCCTTTAAACCACCACGTGTTTCTATAATATACTGGAAATCAGTACCTACAGGAACTTCTATATTGCATGGTGCATTCACACCATCTCCTGTCAAAGTCATCACTGAAGAAATTAATGGACGATCGTATTTAATTGCCTCTCTTACCGCAAGAACTGTAGCCACATTATCTACAATACAACCCACATCAAGAGGAAGCATCTTAGAATTGAGTCTTCTTCCTGTAAGTGCCTCAATCAACATTCTTTCTCCACCTTGTGGATATTTTGTCTTCAATACCTTCACGCTTATTCTTTCTTCATGTACACATAGCTTTTCTAATGTATGAATCGCTTCTTTCTTATTATCTTCGATTCCAATATAGCCCACTGCATGAGGATAAAGAGTCAGCATGATTTTTAAACCGTCTACAAGTTCCTTTGATTTTTCAAGCATCAAACGATAATCAGATGTAAGATAAGGTTCACATTCAGCTCCATTCACAATGACATATTCTATTTTTTCTGGTTCTTTTACATTAAGCTTCACATGTGTAGGGAACCCTGCCCCACCTAAACCAACAACACCTGCATTTTTTACTTTTTCTATCTTTTCTTCAAAAGTCAATAAATCAATATTATTTTCATGTTCTATATAATCAGATATATAGTTTCCATCATTCTCTACAACCACAGCATCTTGATAATGTCCTGATGCATCCTGTCTCTTTTCAATACGTTTCACAATACCAGAAACAGAAGATATTATATTAGCTGATACATAACCACCAGCCTGAGCAATCAATGTACCTACATGTACTTCATCTTTAACCTTTACTACAGGGATACTTGGTGCACCAATGTGTTGTTTCATTAAAAAAACAACCTCCTGGCTGGCTTCTAATTTTTCTATTTGTTTATCTTTCGTATATTCTTTTCCATCATTCGGATGAACGCCACCTCTAAAAGTAATCATATCGCAACTCTCCTTTAATACTATTGTAGGACGATATGAGAAAAAATGAAAGCCTTTACATTAAGTTAATTTATTCACTTAACGTTTATTAATTCACATAAAAAAAGACCATGCATCAAGCATGGTCAAAGCAAATATTAGTCTAAATCAGCACCGTTAGATTCGAATACTTTCTTGATATAATTATAAGATTTCTTTGGAATACGTTTCATATCTCTTAAATCTTTATTTGTTCTATTGACATAAACGAATCCATAACGTTTATCCATATTACACATACTTGCTAGGATATCGATTGGTCCCCAAGTAATGTAACCTAAGCAGTCTACACCATCTTCAAACATTGCGTTTTCCATTTCACGGATATGGTCTCTATGATAGTTGATACGATAATCATCTTCGATTGTACGACCTTCAGCAAGCATCTTGTCTACTTCTTCCTGAGTCATATCTTCACGCCATCCAATACCGTTTTCAAGTACGAATACTGGTAAACCTGTTCTATGATGTAAATCATTTAAAGTCCATCTGAATCCAACTGGATCGATTTCCCAATGCCATTCATTGGCTTCACAATGAGGATTCTGGATTTTCTGTTCATTCACACAGTCACAAGCTGGTCTTTCATAATCAAATACACCAGTCTTAACTGTATCAGAACGATAATAAGAGAATGCGATATAGTCTACAGTATATTTTAATAGTTCTTCATCGCCTTCTTCAAATGTAGGCATCCATCCACGATTTTCTAAGTAAGCATTCCAGTAATCAGGATATTTACCCTGTGCAAATGTATCAGCAAGATAACCATTTAATAAGTTATAAGCCTGTGTAGCAAATAAGTTATTTTCTGGGCTGTTGTCATATGCATATACATTAGTCACTGCACCCATACCACAGAACTTAGCATCTGGCTGCATTTCTCTTAAAGCACGTACTGCCTTACAATGAGCCATCATAACATTGTGGTTAACCTGATATAAATGTTTAGGTAAGCTTACACCTTCAGGAATTTCTTCCGCATTTGAAACTCTTAACATCATTGAATGAAGGTTCTGTTCGTTGAATGACATCCAATGCTTAACTCTGTCACCAAATCTTTCAATACAAACCTTTGCATATCTTTCAAAGCAGTCTACAACATATCTAGAAGCAAAACCATTGTAGTTCTTTACTAGATGATATGGCATATCGAAATGTACTAAAGTAATCATTGGTTCAATGCCTGCAGCAAGTAGCTTATCAATTAAATCACTGTAGAACTTTACACCTTCTTCATTTACTGGTTCATCTAATGTACCATTAGGAATGATACGGCTCCAGCAGATAGAGAAACGATAGAAGTTGAATCCCATACCTTTCATTAAAGCGATATCTTCATCATAACGAGTGTATTCATCAATAGCATCGTTCCAGTCAGAAAATTCAGGATTCATAGGTCTTACGTCATAGATACATACACCTTTCCCACCTTCATTTCTGTGTCCTTCAGTCTGGAATGATGATACTGAACCACCCCAGTAAAAATCTTTTGGCATTTTTCTTTCCATTTTATGTGTCTCCTTTATCTTATGAATACATTCTATCAATCACGCCTTATATATGTAAACTGTTTCAAGGTTGATTATTATAACGTTTCATAAAATATACAAAAAATGATTAATTAATGAAACTCTGTTTCATTAATTTGAAAGAATGTACTTAAGATAATCTTTAATATCCTGTCTTTTGGCTTCTATCTGTAAATAGATATAATCATCACGATAGTCAACCTGTTCCACATAGGTATTCTCATAGAGATATTTAAAATCCTCTCCTTGATTATAAGGAATACCTAATAGGAAGGTTTCATAATCCTTAAAGAGGATATGACTGATTTCATCTTCTAACAAGTCTAAACCAATCTTTTCCTTCGCAGATATAAAAACATAGGGAGCTACAGGATGTACATAACCATACTTATTTAAATCAACCTTGTTGTACACATAGATCATAGGTGTATTTTCAACACCTAATTCTTCTAATACCTTATTGGTTGTATCAACCTGTAATTGATAATCTTCAAAACTTGAATCAACAACATGGAGTAATAGATCTGCTTCTTTCACTTCTTCTAAAGTGGAACGGAATGCCTGAATCAGATTGTGTGGTAAACGTTCAATAAAACCAACTGTATCAGTAAGCAAGCATGTATGATTCTTAATCTTTATATTTCTAGTAGAAGTCTGTAATGTCGCAAATAACATATCCTTCTCAAATACTTTTTTCTCTTTGTTCTGACATAAAGTATTAAGCAAAGTGGACTTTCCACTATTTGTATAACCGACCAAGGCAATCACAGGGACATTATTACGTTTACGTCTTTCTCTTTGTGTTTGTCTTTGTTTTACAATCTGTGCCAGTTCTTTTCTAGAACGGGACAACTTTCTAGAGATAATACGACGATCTAACTCAATCTGTTTTTCACCAGATCCTCTAAACCCAGAACCACCTTGCTGGTGTGACATGTGTTCCTGCATTCCTGCAAGTCTTGGTAATAAATATTGGTCTCTGGCTATTTCTACCTGTAATTTTGCTTCTTTTGTCTGTGCACGCTGTTCAAATATACGAAAAATTAAATCTGTACGATCTGTTACTTCTGTTTGTAATTGATCAGTAAGTTTCCCACAGATGAGGATATGATAGATTATTGTTTAAAAAAAGGAAAACCAATGAGAAAACTGTATCCGAGGTGGTATGGAAGAAAATATCCAAGAAATAAAAAAGGAATTTATTTTGAATAGAAAATACAAAAAATCAAATTATTGGTTTTATTTTACCCATAATGGATGTAAATAATGGCTCAAGTATTAGGAACTCATGATAGAGAAATAGACAGTGAATATAAATTGTTTGAGTTACGAATTTAAAAAATATTGATAATGATGAGCGTGAATTATTTATATTAGCTGAAATGCAACTTTATGAAAGTTGTAAAAGAGTAATAGAATAATTTGCTAAGACATTCAAATGTAAAAGTTTCAGTAGTTTCTACGAAAGAATCAAGAATGAAGAGAAGATATAAAGGAATCGATAAAGAAAGAGAGGTATATAGGGATAGATGGAAAAAGAAGTAATAACCTATTTAGATAGAAAAGAAGATGTATATAGCTGGATGAATGCACAAAAACCAGATGTTAATCCTATTTCCTACGGCAGTTCCTATGTTTTTTATGAACTAGGAGATGTGGATAATCTGAGATTGTATGAGTATTTTATTGCATGTGGATTATTTGAATTAGAACATCATGACTTAGAAGAACGAATCGAAGAACAATTGACATATTAGATCTATCAATATGAACATTTTGGAAGATTCAAAGGTGAAATTCCTGATTGCGAATTACTAGAGAGGGATATAAAGAAGATTAAATCTATGATAACGCTAAGATTTGAAGATTTAGAATGTTACGAAACCGGCAAATAGTCGGTTTTTATTTTATCCAGAATGGATGTAAATGATAGCCCAGAGATTAAGAAAACATAGGCATTGTGAAAATGTCTTTTTATTGTGTCTTCAATAAAATCAACTTGTTCTACTTCATCCGCCCTGTCTGTCACAAAATCAAACATACTACGATCAGAAACAGTATAATGACTATTTAGGTACTGGTTTAAATGAATGTAGAGTTCTTTAGCATAACTACGCTTTAATGTGATTTCCACATTATAACCCCAGCATAAACATTCATTATTTGAGGTTTCTGCTTTAATAGATATCACCTGTACAGGCTTATCCTTAATATTAATCAACATTTCTACCCCTCCTTCCTATTTGTATTATAAGAAGGTGTCTTTGACAGATATAATTTACGTTATTATGAAAAGACATCAACTTTGCAGATATTTAAATCCTTAAGTTGATGCCTTTGAAATCTTACTTATTCAATTATTTTCCAAAATATCTGTCTAATAAACCTTTTAAAGCTTTACCATGTCTTGCTTCATCTCTTGCCATTTCATGAACTGTATCATGAATTGCATCTAAGTTATTCTTTTTAGCACATGTAGCAAGTTCAACTTTACCAGCAGTTGCACCAAATTCGCAGTCAACACGCCAAGCTAAATTATCTTTAGTAGTTGCTTTCATATTTGGTTCTAAATCTTCACCTAACATTTCAGCAAATTTAGCAGCATGTTCTGCTTCTTCATAAGCTGCTTTTTCCCAATATAAACCAATTTCAGGATAACCTTCTCTATGGGCAATTCTTGCCATACATAAATACATACCAACTTCTGAACATTCACCTTCAAAGTTTGCTTTTAACTGATCAAAGATATATTTTTTATCTTCATCAGTGATATCAGGATTATTTTTTACAGTTTTAGCATAAACACCATATTCATGTTCAGCAGCTAATTTCATTTCACCTTTTACTTCTTCAAACTGATCAGCGCCTACATGACATACTGGACATTCAGCTGGTGCTGCATCTCCTTCATAAACATATCCACACACTTTACATACAAATTTTGCCATATTCTTTTCTCCTTTTTAATTCCTTATTAGGAATGATTACTATTTAATTATAACATATAATCCTCTATTGTCAACGAATTTGACTTTTACTTTAAAAACAAATAATCACACCACATAAACGATGGAAATTTAAAAGTTTTTTTAACATTATTAAAGAATACTAAGAGAAGAAAATTTTAGCACATTTTCAAAGCAAAAAGCCCTTCAAAAAGCATTGAATATATCAGTGTTTTTGAAGGTTTTTATACGTATAACTGTCAAAGACAGGATAATACTACTCTCTGACAATAAAGTCAAAACAAAACAGCCTGTAAAATGGAGATATTCCCATTACTACAGACTGCCGTAAAATATAATTTTTTCTGAATAAGATCTTATTGCGAAAGAAACGGAATATAACACTAACAAGCTCTTACTCATACTAATAGAATATTTTTTATAGTTTCAAGTTAATATTAAGCTCTTGCTTTCTTATTACGAAGTACAAATGCACAACCAACTAGTAATGTAAGAGAACCGATTGCAGCAACTAATGATGTAACGACATCAGTTGAATCACCAGTTTTAGCTGTATTCTTCTTATCATCAGTTTTATTTGTAACTGTAGTTTCAGTTTTATCTGATTCAGATGGGGTTACTGTGATATTTGGTTTTTCTGGATCAGATGGATTTGGTTTTTCTGGTTCAGTTGGTGTTGTTGGTTCAACTGTCTTAGTTGGAGAAGTCATCTTCCATAACTGTGTACCATAGAATGGGTTAGCTGTACCAATAGCCATCCAGTCATCACCTGTCGCAAAAGCACGTAGACCATGGTTATATGGATCACCAAAACCATTTGTAGTAACTGCTGTGAATGATTCACCATCAGCTGATGTATACATATCAAAACCACGCTGAGCTTTAGATAAATAATTTAATACCTTACCAAATGCAATCAAATTTTCTTTCTTAGTGATTGTCATGAAAGTTTCAAATAATTTCTTTAACTTTTCAGGAAGCTGAGAAGAAATCTGTGTATAGTATTCATATACTTCAGCATATTCATCTGCGAATTCCTGAGAACCTTTTTTATTTAATGAATCAGCCATTGGATCCATACCAAAAATAATTGTGAATAATTCAGTTGATAGTTCGTCATTTAAGCTATTAGCCTTAATTGAACCATCTTCAAGACCTTTTACAAGAGTATTGAACTGTTCAGTAGAAAGTTTTATAGTTTCCACATCGTCATTAGATGCAGCAGATGCAGCCTGTGCCCCGCTATATCTCTTAGATGCAGTTTCAATTGCTTTCTGTACCTTTTCAGATGCAGTTAAATCAGTTTCTTCTTCAGCATCCTCATCAACCTTTGCTTCTTCATCAGTTTCTGCAACTGTGATTGGCTGAGTTGGATATTCAGTGTTCTTGCTTAGTACTAATTCAATGAAAACCTTAAGGTAATTTAGCTGTGACTTCCATTCTTCTTTAGACATATTTAACAAGTCACCATTTGTAAACTGTCCGATAGGCTGTAACAAGCTGCTGCTGTCAAATGTACCAAAGTACATCTTGCCATCAAATACAGTAGACTGCCAGATATACTGGTTTTCATGATGTCCAAATCCAGAACCAAGTCCTGAAATGCCACCATTAGGGAACATCTTAGTTGCATCACCCACAACAAGTTCCATGTTTTCATCCTTATCCATACGATAGAGGCTTACAGACTGTTCTAAGTTCTTAGCTAAGAATTCTACGTTCTTTTTAAATACTACATCTTCTAATGCGATTTCGATATCTTCATATTCACCGATATAAAGATGATCATTATATACTAGCATGTTACAAGCACCAGCACGTGTACGTTCTGGATCAATACCAAATGTATATTTAGCACCATCTGCTTTATCACCTACAACTGGTCTCCATGTCCAAGAACCATCTGCTTTTTCTTCACCACATACAATCGCAAATGACTGCATTGTATGTTCATCAGGTTTGTTTTCCGGTGTACCAGTACATAAAGCAACATAAAGCTTGTTATTGAATTCTGCCATTTCCCAGATAGAACCACCATAGATACTATCTGTATAATGATATGCAGGATAGTTAAATAAATCCTTCTTAGTTGCAATCTTCTTGAATGAAGACTGACCTGCTGATGGGTCTTTAGACTTTAAGATATAAGGTCCATCAACACCAACACAGCTCGCAATGAATTCACCATTGAATTCTGTCATACCACGAATACCAGTACTGATACCTTCTTTGTATGCAGCACCAAGTTCCTGTGGAGTGATACCAGTGTAGACACACTTAATATCATCTGTCTTAGGGTCGATGCAATAAATACTAGGTAAACCGGCTTTTGCACCTTTATTACGTACAGAACCACAGAAATAAAGTTTATCCTTATAACGCATAGCGTTTCTAAAAAGTGGTCCTTTACCATTTAAAGACTTAGACATTAATAATTTAGTTTCGCCAGTCTTAACGTTCACTTTTACAAGAATACCATCAGAATCTTCATCTGCAGTACCATCTTCTTTTTCATGTCCATAAAAGAATGTTCCATTGAACATTGCTTTAAGTGCAGCAGTCATAACTTCCTTATCGAACTTATCACCAAGAGTAGTATCCATTAATGTTAATGTGTTACCCATTGCTGCATAACAAGTACCAACATACATCCAATCTCCATAAGATGCTGCAGACCAAGCGTAACTCTGCCCCTGATCACCCTGTCCTGTTGCACCATTCTCTCCAGTGACACCTACATTTCCACCACCTAGGTAATCAACGATACCATCAGGTGTAGATACTGCTTTGTCCGGATGAGACAATTTTGCGAAAGTATACTTACCATTGCTGTAAGTTACCTTAGATTGAAATTCAGAAGTATCCCCAGTTGCACTTACTGCAGAAGTACAAGAAAAAGCAAGTGTAAGTGCTACAAAAGAAGCCCCAAATTTCTTAAATAGGCTTTTATTCATAATTTCCCTCCTCTTTGATTATGTCATACCTCTGTCTTATATTTTATCATTACATAATATTTGAGTAAAGCGCGTGCATTTAAGTTACATAATAAGTAATTTGTGACATCAGATAATCATGTCATATTATTTAGTTTCACACTAATTAATACTGTATATTTTATAGTAATCAAAAATTAGAATAAAAAAGCAGCCTGTGTAATAGAGATGATTCCATTACTACAGACTGCCTTATGATGAGTAACTAAATAGACTTGGGGTTAACTCAAGCATTAAAACTGCCAGGGGTTGTGAACTTTTTAGGGGCAGCTCATCCATACCACGTGATAATTAAAATTCAGGAAATCCCTAGTTATTTTAAATTACCCTTTTTAACATTCTATATGTTCCTTAGTAACCATCACTATCCATATTTGTAATTACTATCCACTACATACCTCTTATCAACACTGCCCTATTTTCGTTATAAAATTCTGTAAACTACCTTTATTTAAGCAAAAAAAAGGTTACAGATTCAGCGTACACACCCTGTTTCTGTAACCAATTTTGTGGATAATATTTTTTACTATATTGATTATTCGTACGGCTCTCCCCATATTTTTCGTAAACATCTCCCCGCCATCTTCTTTGATTTAACACCAATTTCTACTTTCTTTTTTTCAGTATTTTTTTCAATAATTATCTCAAAGGTTTCGTATAGGATAATTTACTTTTATCAACGGAAAACCGCATAAACACAAGGCTTTTCGATACTTTCTTTTGTTTTTTTACCAAGCAAAAAGACCCTGCATTTTTCAACGCAAGGTCTCATTTTTTATTTCTTATTTTGTTTTCTAAGTAGTTCTTAGGTCAATTCCCATGGAAAATGTAAATTACAAATTCGTGGGGATTGATGTGGGATTCTACATATATACTATTCGAATTCAATAGTTCCAGGTGGCTTAGATGTAATATCATACATTACTCTATTCACACCACGTACTTCATTGATGATTCTATTCATAGTCTTATTTAATACTTCATAAGGTATTTCAGCTGCTTCTGCAGTCATGAAATCAATAGTATTAACGGCTCTTAATGCAACAGCATAGTCATAAGTTCTTTCATCACCCATAACACCTACTGACTGCATATTAGTTAATGCTGCAAAATACTGACCGATAGAAAGATCTAATCCAGCATTCGCAATTTCTTCTCTATAAATCGCATCTGCATCCTGTACCATACGTACCTTTTCTGCAGTAACTTCACCAATGATTCTAATACCAAGACCTGGTCCTGGGAATGGCTGTCTGAATACTAAATATTCAGGAATACCAAGTTCAAGACCTACTTTTCTTACTTCATCCTTGAATAAGTCTCTTAATGGTTCAATGATTTCTTTGAAATCTACACAATCAGGTAATCCACCAACGTTATGGTGAGACTTGATGACTGCAGATTCTCCTCCAAGACCGCTTTCTACAACGTCTGGATAAATAGTACCCTGTACTAAGAAATCAACAGCACCAATCTTTTTTGCTTCTTCTTCAAAGACTCTGATGAATTCTTCACCGATGATCTTTCTCTTGCTTTCAGGTTCAGTCACACCTTTAAGCTTAGAATAATATCTTTCCTGTGCATTGACTCTGATGAAGTTTAAATCATAGCTGCCATCTTTACCAAAAACAGCTTCAACTTCATCGCCTTCATTCTTACGAAGTAAGCCATGGTCTACAAATACACAAGTTAACTGATTTCCAATAGCCTTAGATAATAAGACTGCTGCAACAGAAGAGTCAACACCTCCTGATAAAGCACATAATACTTTACCATCGCCAACTTTTTCTCTGATTGCTTTAATTGATTCTTCTACGAAAGAATCCATCTTCCAGTCACCAGCGCATCCACATACATCGATTACGAAGTTTCTTAACATCTTCTTACCTTCTGCAGTATGTAATACTTCTGGGTGGAACTGAATACCATAAAGGTTCTTTTCTCTGTTTTCACATGCTGCCACTGGACATTCATCAGAATGTGCTACAGATTTGAAACCAGGAGCTAAAGCTGAAATGTAGTCATTATGACTCATCCAGCATACTGTCTTTTCAGAAACATTTGAGAATAATGGTGAAGTTGTATCAACAACAATTTCTGTCTTACCATATTCTCTTGTAGGTGCAGCTTCTACATTACCGCCTAATACATACTGCATGAGCTGAGCACCATAGCATAAGCCAAGTACAGGAACACCACATTCAAAAAGTTCTTTTTCACATGTAGCAGCGCCTTCCTCATAGCAGCTATTAGGACCACCTGTTAAGATGATTCCCTTAGGGTTGAGTTCTTTGATTTTCTGCATTGCAACTTTATATGAATAGATTTCACAATATACGTTGCTTTCACGAACTCTACGCGCTACGAGCTGATTGTATTGGCCACCAAAATCAATAACCAGTACTAATTCTCTTTTCATATCTTCTCCTTTATTTATTAAAACACTTCTTTAAGCACGATTGTCTGAGTACGATCAGGTCCAACTGAGAACATAGTCACTGGGCAGTGAATAAGTTCTTCAATCTTCTTGATGTAGTTCTGAGCATTTACAGGAAGTTCTTCAAATGAAGTTACCTGAGTAATATCTTCCTTCCAGCCTGGTAATTCAATATAAACTGGTTCTACTCTTTCTAATTCTTCAATAGTAGAAGGTAAACCATGGATTTCTTTACCATCTAGCATATAAGCTGTACAGATTTTGATAGTATCTAAACCGCTTAATACATCTAATAACATTAATGAACATCCAGTTAATGAAGCCATTCTTCTTGACTGGTTAACAACAACTGCATCGAACCATCCAATTCTTCTTGGTCTCTTAGTGACTGTACCAAATTCGTTACCTGCATTTCTGATATAGTCACCTAATTCACCTTCAATTTCAGTAGGGAATGCACCAGAACCAACACGAGTAGTATAAGCCTTGATAACACCTACTACATCAGTAAGGTAAAGAGGACCAATGCTTGCACCAGATGGTACACCATTTGCACCTGGGTTAGAGCTTGTTACATATGGATAAGTACCATAATCAATATCAAGCATAGTACCCTGAGCGCCTTCAAATAAGATCTTCTTCTTTGCCTGGAATGCTTCATCTAAGAAGATACCTGTATCACAAACCATAGGCTTGATTACTTTAGCATATTCCTTATATTCTTCAAAGATTTCTTCTGCAGTACACTGTAATCCAGGATACTGTTTCTTCTTGAATGCTAATGTTTCTTCAAGTCTCTTCTTAAATAATGGTTCATTAATGAATTCACCAATACGAATACCGATACGGTCATATTTATCTACATAAGTAGGTCCAATACCTTTCTTAGTTGTACCGATACTTGCAGCACCACGCATTTCTTCTTCTAATTCGTCAATTTCAATATGATAAGGTAAAGTGACATGTGCACGATCTGAGATGTGCATCTTATCAGTCTTGATACCTGCATCATTTAAATACTTCATTTCTTCAAGTAAAGCTTTAGGATTGATAACCATTCCGTTACCTAATACAACTTCACCAGTTGTAAAGATTCCGCTAGGAATAAGTCTTAAGGCAAATTTTTGGCCATTAAATTTAATAGTATGACCTGCATTATTACCTCCAGAATATCTCACTACTAGATCTGCCTGCTGTGCAAGATAATCTGTAACCTTTCCTTTTCCTTCGTCGCCCCACTGGCTTCCAACAACAACGACTCCTGCCATTTATGTTCATCCTTTCTTTCATTAAAATACAACTATATTATAGAGGATAAAGAACATTATGTAAAACATAAAACTCTCGTTAAATCAATGAAATTATATGAATAAGTGCTATAATCAAATCACACGAGTTGATTTGATGAAAAAACTAGCAGTTCTATTTCCTGGAATTGGTTATCATTGTGATAAACCACTCCTCTACTACTCTAAAAAATGTTTATCAGCCTATGGCTATGAGATCATTGAAGTGAACTGTGAACTACCTCGACTTAATACTCCATATTTGAAGTCAAGGCTTCTAGGATGCTTACGCATCCGTTTAAGAAGATTGATATTTAAGTCTCCACCTATTGCTAGGCAATCCTTATTCTTATAGGCGTGTCCACTTCGCCTCTACTGTATAGGATG
>NZ_UQGV01000045.1 GCF_900540665.1 uncultured Catenibacterium sp.
GCATTAAACACTGACTTAGTTTGTGATGCTATCAATACAGCAATGAGAGAGTTATTCTTACAGATCGTTTATGGACGTTCTCAGTCTGCTTTCTCAGAAGGTGGTTTAGTAGTTGGTGCTGGTCTTGAAGACTTAGGTAAAGGTTTAAGATCAATGGTAGGTACATCTTATGCTACTAAGAAGAAAGGTCCTCGTTACCTCGAATTAACTGAAGGTTACATTACTAGAGTTGCTTTAGATAATGATGACCAGATCATCGGTTACGAATTCGTAAATCTTGGAAGAATGATGGACATGATCAAAGCTGGAGAAGATGCTAATGAAGCTGTTAAGAAGGCAACAGGTTCTTATGGACGTTTTGCTGATGCTGCTAAGTACATCGATCCAAGAAAGGAATAATTAGGAGGTAGAACAATGGCTATTACATTTGAAGGTTATGAAAGAAGAATCAATCAGATCAATAAAACTTTAAACGAATATGGTATCAAAGATATCGAAGAAGCTAAGAAGATCTGTGATGATAAAGGAATTGATGTTTATAACATCGTTAAATCTACTCAGCCTATCTGCTTCGAAAATGCTTGCTGGGCTTACACTGTAGGTGCTGCAATCGCAATCAAGAAAGGTGATGTTAAGGCTGCTGATGCTGCTAAGACAATCGGTATTGGTTTACAGTCATTCTGTATCCCTGGATCAGTTGCTGATGACCGTAAAGTAGGTTTAGGTCATGGTAACTTAGGTTCAAGACTTCTTGATGAAGAAACTCAGTGTTTCGCTTTCTTAGCTGGTCATGAATCATTCGCAGCTGCTGAAGGTGCAATCAAGATCGCATTAAACGCTAATAAAGTTCGTAAGAACCCATTAAGAGTTATCTTAAATGGTTTAGGTAAAGATGCTGCTAAGATCATCTCAAGAATCAATGGTTTCACATATGTTGAAACTCAGTTCGATTATTTCACAGGTGAGGTTAAAGAATTATCTAGAACTGCTTATTCAAATGGTGATAGAGCTAAGGTTAACTGCTATGGTGCAGATGACGTACGTGAAGGCGTAGCTATCATGCATAAAGAAGGTGTAGATGTATCAATCACTGGTAACTCTACTAACCCAACTCGTTTCCAGCATCCAGTTGCAGGTACATATAAGAAAGAATGTATCGAACAGGGTAAGAAATACTTCTCAGTTGCTTCAGGAGGAGGAACTGGTCGTACATTACATCCAGATAACATGGCTGCAGGACCAGCTTCATATGGTATGACTGATACTATGGGTCGTATGCATAGTGATGCTCAGTTCGCAGGTTCTTCATCAGTACCAGCTCACGTTGAAATGATGGGCTTAATCGGTATGGGTAACAACCCAATGGTAGGTGCTACTGTTGCAGTTGCAGTTGCTATTGAAGAAGCTAGCAAATAATTAATTCAACACTTAAAGTCCTGATTTATTCAGGGCTTTTTCTTTATTACTATGAATATTAATGATTATCAAAAATAAGCAATGAGAACATTAAATCCCGAACTGAGTAAGAAAGATGTACTTATTACTAGTGTAATGGGATTATGTGGTGAATCAGGAGAGGCAATAGATATCGTTAAAAAGTGGTTGATGCAAGGACATGATCTAGACAAAGATCATCTTATTAAAGAATTAGTCGATATAGCCTGGTATCTTGCTGAAGCTGCTACTGCATTAGATGTTCCTTTAGATACTATCTTACAAGGTAACCTAGATAAACTACATAAAAGATATCCTGATGGATTTAATACAAAAGCTTCTATCAACAGACAAAAAGAGGATTGATTCTATTACAGAGTCAATCCTATTTCTTTAGATTTCATAATCAATGACTCTAACTTTCTTCATCTTAGGTCTTTCATTAAAGCTTTCATTTGAGTTTGAATTTCAACTTCCAAAAAAACGCATATGATCCGAATCATTATCAATTTCCTAATCAAAAAAGATAAGATCACCTTCTTTTCTATCTTTCCACTTTCCTTGATTCTTATCGTTGTTTGTATTCATTTGAATAAATGCTATACTATGAGCAAGGAGAATTGATTGTTATGAAACCAATTAAAGATATTGATTCAGATAATAATAATGTTAGTCTTCCTGAAGCAATCGAAAATAAGTTAAATGAAGCAGAAAAAGATTACGAAGAAGGAAGAAGTCATACTGAAGAAGAAACATGGGGAATGTTTAGTAAAAAGTATGGGATTGACTTATAAAATATTATCTTAACTCTATGAAAATGAAACAGTGCACAAAAAGAGGATTGAATCTGTACTTACAGAGTCAATCCTCTTTCTTTTAATTCCAATAATCTAAGTAATCATATTCAGCATAACTACTAATAGATGCAAATTTCTGATATGTATCTCTATCCATAACAGCATATTTACTTGTTTTATTCTCTGTCTTAGTCACAAGAACATTTGTATCTCTAGAAAGTCTATAGAAACGATACGTATTTCCTTTTAATACAACACTGTAATCAGGTGAACCATAACGCGCTTTACTTTCATCATACTTACTAACACCTTCTGGTAACTGATCAATAAATTCTAAACTATTAATCTTAGAAGAAACAGAAGTAGACTTATATAAAGAATAAGCTGTCTTCTTTTCACCACTTACATCAGCCTTTAATAAATATGCATTAGGACTAGGGAATACAAATACAGCCATTACACCAATAAACAAACATACAATAATACCTGCAATTATCTTTTTCTTAGAATTCATTTTACTTTCCTCCTCTTATATTATATCAAGAAGGTAAATCTCTCTTCTACCACATGTATATTATTATTTAATAATTGTTTTTTGTTATAGATATAAATAATAGTGAACTCATATATATTGTGTGTAAATACTCAAAAACCCCTTCGTCAGAAGGGATTATAAGAACTTATCTAATTCATTTTTTACCTGTTCATTGATCTTATTAGTAGGATGATCAATTCTATTACCCCTCATAATAACTGCTTCAATATGTCTTAGTGCCAGTAAATCATCTAATGGATTGTTCTTTGTAACAATCATATCAGCTGACTTACCCACTTCAATAGAACCAGTCTCATCATCAATGCCAGCCATTCTAGCTGCCTGCAATGTAGCACAATAAAGCGCATATGCATTACTTACACCTGCATACTTATGGAAATAATGTAATTCTCTCCAGAAGTCATATTGTGTAATCCAAGGACATCCTACATCGTTTCCTAATACGACAGGAATATCATTCTCTAATGCCTGTTTCGCACACTCTATAATTCCATCAAATACGACTTTACCATTGAATTGTTCTACTTCTGATGCATTCGTAATAGAACGATCAAATAAAGCATATGGTAATGCAGGTGATAATGTTGTACATAGGAATGCATTATTCTCTTTAAATAACTGAATCATATGATCATCTAGCTTAGCACCATGCTCTATAGAATCTACACCATTCTCCAAAGCCACTCTAACACCATCAGATGATTCTACATGCGCAGCCACCTTAAAGCCTAATTCATGTGCTTTATCACATACCGCTTTAACCATTTCAGGAGCCATCTTTAATTCCCCAGGAACACCCTTTTTCTTTGCATCTAAAACACCACCTGTAATCATTAATTTAATTAAATCGACATTCTGTTCCTTTGCTTTACTTACCTGTAAAAGTGCATCATCAATTGTTTCTGCCGCAATAGCCACACTCCCTGCCATATGACCATGAGGTACTGAAATACCTTCATTACCTGCTAAAATACGTGGTCCCTTCTTTTTACCACAATTGATTTCATCACGTACACGTGTATCAAAATCTCTAATACCACCTAATGTTCTAATTGTAGTAACACCACTGAGTAATTCCATTTCCGCAAATCCACTCACCATATTATGAGTAATAGCACGTGTAATAGGATTACTCATCAAGAAACGTACTAACTTCTCATTATCTCTTTGTTTCTTTTGTGGCTTCCCATTTCCTGCCAAATGAACATGCATATTAATAAGACCAGGCATGATATAGTTTCCCTTTAAATCTATAACATGACACTGTGTAAGATCTGCTTCTTCTTTTAAAACAATATTCTTAATCTTCCCCTTTTCTACAAAGATAACATACCCTTCCTGTACACACATTTCCTTAGTACCATCTATTATCCTGCCATTGATATAAGCATCCATATTATGCTCACTCCTCTCTTATATCTATGATATCATATTCATCTTATAATAACTGAAATATCACCATTCAAGCACAAAAAAGAAGAGATAGCATTACACTATCCCTTCCCTAAAAAAGATGAATCTTTAGTCTTTCTTCTTTACAGAAACATAACCAGCTAAAGATAAAGCCATAGCTGATACTAATCCAAATAATGAAGTTGGATCACCTGTCTTAACAGTATCATCCTTCTTATCAGTTGGTTTAGTTGTTGGCTTTTCAGTAGGTTTTTCTTCAGGTTTTACTTCTGGTTTTGTTTCTGGCTTAATTTCAGGTTTTTCAGATGGTTTTTCTGGTTCAATTACAACCTTTTCTTCTAAGGCATTTACTGCATTAGTTAACTTAGCCACAACTTCAGCTACTTCTACCTGAGTTGCATTTTCTTTATCAAGACCCTTAGCTTCTGCAACAACATTCATTAATGCAGTCCAAGATTCTTCAGTATACTTACTTTCATCTAATTTCTTAATTTCAGCAAGTTTTGCATCTAATGCAGTTGTATCACCCTTAAGAACATCTAAGCCCTTAATAGCATCTTCAAGCTTCATAGCTGCTTCATTTACTTCTTCCTGAGAAGCATTTTTGTTTTCTACAACAGCTTTAGCATCTTTTAATGCCTTAGCAAATGCATCACGTGCTTTCTTAACAGCCTTATTTAAAGTATCTTCAGAGATAGCTTCAGCCTTAGTCACTGTTTCTTTAAGTTCAGCCTTATTTACTTTAGAAACTACCTTTAAGTTCTTCATAGCTGTACGTAATGCATTCATTACTTCTTCGTTATTTAAATCTTCTTTTGCATAAGCCTTCTGAGCTTCAATTAATGCTTCTAAGAATGCATCAACAGATTCAGTAGTCTTATCAGTTAAATCCTGACCATAAGCTTCTTTTAATAGATCCTTAAGTTCAGTATTTTCAGCTACCTGTTCATAAGTAAACTGTACTTCTGCAATTTTATACCAGCTGTCACTTGCTTCTTTCATTTCAAGTTTAACATACTTCACTGGCTGTTTATCGAATGTGAATGTCTGTTCTAGAGTATTCGCATCCATCTTTAAGTTACCAACTGTAGTCCAGTTTTCTTTATCTTCAGATACCATGATATCTGCATTCTTGATAATATCTGAACCTGGTCTTTCAGGGGCTGAAATCTTAATACCACTCATATTCACTTTATTTGCAAAAGTAAATGTGATATGTTTACCTACTTTCTGTGCATCATTGAACCAAGCAAATGTATCTCTATTACCATCAAGCATCTTGTCATAGCTATACTTATCACTTGGAGAAACACCTAATGACCAATAACCATCAGATGCCTGAACACTAGGAACATTTCCATCTCGCTTCATTAAACCATTTCTAGCAGCAACTAATTCATCATATGCAGTCTTCACTGCTTCATCAGTCACATCTTCACCATAAAGAACCTTCTTGCCATTCTTTACAGCTTCTAAATATTCAGCATAACCAGAAGCATAACCATTATCACCCATTGGATTTTCTACTTCTACCCATAATGGATAGTAAGCACGTTTAACAGCTTTCTTCTTAGCGTTATTTAACTGAATAAGAATTGCATCTACATCCTGCTGTAAAGCCTTCTTATCATCATAAAGCTTCTGTGCTTCATCTAATGCAGTTTTGTATTCACCAAATGTTGCACCGATATAATCATTTTCATCTAAGCAATTATCTAAAGCAGCCTTTAAGTCAGTCTTATCTGTGTAAATTTCATAAGTGAAAGTGAAAGTATCGCCCTTCTTACTATATGTACCAGTTGCACTGTCTTTATCAGATACTAAACGATAACCATAAATCTTTTCAGCAGTGAAGTTATATTCATCACCGACATTACCATAACGAGTCACCGGACTCATAATTTCTTTACCATCTTTATCAACATATTTGATAGTCACTTTACCTAATGAATCAGCTGGTAAGATTGAACCTGAATCTGGTAAAGTAGAACCCTTTTCAAATGCTGCAACATGTCCAAGCTTTGCATAATTAGCCTTGAACTGGTCATGAGAAATAATACTATTAGACTTTGTATTCCATGCCTTAGTTGCAAGTGCACGCATTTCATTTGCGATATCTTCAGTAATAGTATCTTCATCACATACATCAGCCTTATCACACCAGATGGCAAGTGATGCACCCTTAATAGCTGGGTTATCATCCGCAATAGTGTTAGCCTGGAATTTACCTGGAGTCCATTCATCAAAGATTAACTTATCAGAATTTAAGTTATCAAATGAATGCTGTTTACGTCCATCATTTGGCATAGATGGTCTTAATACATAATAGAAGAAACTTGCGTTTACGTTATAAATAGTATCATGACCCTTATCTAAGAAAGTCTGAAGCTTCGCAATGCTGGAGTTCCAAGACATCTGGCTCCAGAAGTCAATTCCGATGTACTTATGCATTTGGATCATCTGTTTCTTACCATAGTATGAATTTTCTCCATAGTAGATACCATCATTCCAAATACGTGGAGTAAATCCTTTTTCATGTACATGTTCTGCTAAGTCATTGATATATTTCGCAATAACATCCTTCCAAGTTGCATTAGGATCAATGTTTTCTCTTGCATAATTATCTAATACAGACTTGTACTGAGTAGTGAAAGGTGCACGGTCGAATTCCATATATTCATCGCCACCGATGTGGAAGTCTGTACATCCTTCAAATAATTCCATATATTCATCATATAAGCTATAAATATACTTAATCGCTTCAGGATTAGTTACATCTAGACCTGATTTATAATGATTACCATATGCATCTACCTGTCCATATTCTGGATGTGCTCTTAAAATCTGGTCAACATGGCCTGGAGAGTCAAATGATGGAATGACTTTAACGCCGTATTTCTTTGCTTCTGCAAGAATTTCTCTTACATCAGCTTTAGTTAAATGCTGTTCAGATACGATTGATGGATCTGTTTCACATTCAATACGGAAACCTAAATTTTCTGAGAAATGCATCTGGATTGCATTCATCTTGAAGTAAGACATTTCTCTGATCTGTCTGATGAACCAGTCTTTAGAGATGTACTTACGAGCCATATCTACATGGATACGACGTTCAGCAACATTAGGATAGTCAACGATTTCACCATAAGCTAAGTTGTTGTTATTCGCAATAGCAAGCTGTTCAATAGTACGTAAACCATATAAAACAGCTGTTTCACTTGCACCAGTTAAATGGATACCAGTATCATCGATTGTGATCTTATAAGCTTCTTTACTTGTAGTCTTATCAGTAATTTCTGATACAGGCTTGATATCAATAGTGATATCAGTAGGTGTACCATCCTGATTATAAAGCATAGCCTGAGCATCACTAGAAACAATCTGCTTAGCCATGAATTCTGAGTTAACTAATTTAACAATTTCTGCAAGTCTTTCATTTTTCAAGTTAGCTTCATTCGCAACAATAACGAATTTAGAATCTTTAGTCATTACCCAAGTCTTATCAGATGCATCTTTAGTATATGACTGCAAGATTGGTGTAGTTGCAGCGACTAATTGTTCATTTGTCATTGTTCTTTCAGTAATTGCAGAAGTCCCATTGTAGGCCTGTGCAACTATAGCGCCACTTGAAAGCGTCATAGAAGAAACGAGCATAACGCTCATTAATATACGTTTCATATTATTTGTGTTCATATTCATTTTTCCCTATCAAGTAAGAGGCAGGCAAAACTGCCTCTTGATTAATTAATTAAGCTTTTTTTCTTTTTAAAGAGATATAAACGATAGCTGAAGCAGTCATAAGAGCGAACATTCCAGCAATCATAGTAGAATCACCTGTCTTAACAGTGTCATCCTTCTTATCAGCTGGTTTAGTTGTTGGCTTTTCAGTAGGTTTTTCAGTAGGTTTTTCAGATGGTTTTTCTGGAACAGTTGGTTTTTCTGGTTCAATAACAACCTTTTCTTCTAATGCATCTACTGCTTCATTTAACTTAGCAACAGCTTCACCAATTTCTTTCTGAGTTGCGTTTTCTAAGTCAATAGCCTTTACTTCTTCTACTACAGCCATTAATGATGCCCAAGATTCAGCAGTATACTTGCTTTCATCTTTCTTAGCAACATTTTCAAGAGCTGCATTTAATGCTTCTGGATTACCTCTAAGAACCTTTAATCCTTCGATAGCATCATTTAATGCCCTAGTAGCTTCGTTTACTTCTTCCTGAGAAGCATCCTTAGCAAGAACAGCCTTAGCATCAGCTAATGCTTTGTTGAATACTTCAACGTTCTTCTTAATTGCTTTATTTACTTCTTCTTCAGTTAAACGTTCAGCCTTAGCAACTGCTTCAACAAGAGCATCTGTATTCACTACAGGTGCATCAACTAAGCCTTCAATAGCCTTATTTAAACGATTGATAACTTCTTCATTCTTGATATCTTCAGCAACTAATGCTTTCTGAGCTTCAATAAGTGCTTCTAAGAATTCATCTCTAGATGCAACTGTCTTGCCCTCTAAATCTTCTTCCTTAGCTTTTTCAATTAAATCTTTTAATGTAGTATCTTCACCAATTGCTTCTAATACGAACTCAACTTCAGAAATCTGATACCAAGCTCCATATCCTGAATTGATGTAGATTCTTACATACTTAACTTCCTGAGCATCAAAGTCAAATCTCTTTTCTAATGGATCTGTTTCCTTTAATGTTCCAACCTTAGTCCAGTTCACTTTATCAGCAGAAATCTGAACTTCAGCATCACGTAAGATATCACCCTGGGCTGCCTGTACAACATTCACACCTGATAATTTTACTTTAGTTGGGAATGTGAATAATACTTCATCACCAGCTGTCTGGTTATCACCAAACCAACACTTAGAATTACGGTTACCGTCAATCATGTTGTTATATGAGTACCAGCTATAATATCCCTTAGTTGCAGAAATAGTAGGCTTATCTGCAGCTTTCTTAATTAATGCTTTCTTTGCATTCATGATGTTATTATAAGCAGCTTCAGCTGTTTCAACATCTAAGTTTTCATCTTTAAGAGTGTTCTTCCCGTTATTAACGGCATTCATATAAGCCTGATATCCAGATGCATAAGCAGCATCACTCACTGGATAATAAGCTTCTACATATAACTTGTAGAATTTAGCCTTTACAGCTTTTTCTTTTGCAGTACGAAGTGTAGCTAATGTGTCATCAACTTTCTTCTGTCCTGCTGTAGGATCTTCTTTAACGTCTTTCGCAACGTCTAGAGCTTCTTTATATTCCTTAACAGTTTCAGGAATATAATCCTTAATCACTAATGCATTATCAACTTCGTTAATTAATGCTTCCTTATCAGTAAATGTCTTATAAGTTAAAGTGATTGTTTTATTTTCCTTATATACGCCTGTTAATGATTCACTTGCCTTTTCAAACTTATAACCATAAAGTTCTTTAGGTTCGATAGTGTATTCATTATCTTTTAAGCCATATAAAGTTTCTGTTGGTTCAATTGTCTGTCCAAATTCATTCTTATATTCAATTGTAAGTGCAACAGACTGTCCTTCATAAAGAACCTGACCTGGTTCTGGTAAAACGCTCTTATAACCAGGAACGCGTCCAATCTTATCAAATGCCTTCTTAACATCTGCATATTCAGGCATTGAATCTGATGTATTCCACATCTTGTATGCAGTTGCACGTGTTCTATAGAAGATGTTATTTGCAACTGAATCCTGTGTCATATAACCAGGAACGTCACACCAAATTGCATAAGAACCACCTTTAATAAAGTTTGCATAAGGTTTGTTATAAGTCTGTGGAATGCCACCCTGTAATGTAGAGAACTTACCAGGATTCCATTCTCTATAAATTCTATCCCCTTCAGGACATGCATTCTGTAACCACCAAGAAGATAATACATAATACATGTAAATATCAGAGTAGTTGATAACTTTGTTACCATTTGCTACAAACTTTTCGATGCTTGCACAGTTCTGTGGAGCTGCCCAGTAACAGATTTCGATATCTGGATCTAACTTATATCCAGTATAGTTTCCATACATCACACCATCGTTCCAAGTTCTAGGAGTCATACCCTTTGACTTAGCGATTGCAGATACTTCATTGAAGTATTCCATGATCTGTACATACTGTTCATTAGAGAAGTTAGAGAATTTTTCTAAGAATTCATCTCCACCAATGTTAAATCTCTTACATCCAGCTTCTGAGAAGAAGTCGATAAATTCAGTCATTAAATCGATTAAGAAGCCGCGTGCTTCATCATTTGTAAAGATATTGAAGCACTGTGCTCTTCTACCATCATATGGGAATAAGCTTGCACAGCTATAATCAGATGGTAAATATCTTAGAACTGCACCAAGATGACCTGGAGAGTCTAAAGATGGGATCACTTCGATATGATATTCATTTGCAACTTGAATAATTTCTAACATATCCTGTTTAGTTAGATACTGGTTGTTTACATACTGGAAGCCATCAATTGCTTCAAGAGTATCACTTTGTAGTCTGAAACCTTCGTTTTCAGAAAAATGAAGCTGAATTGAATTGTATTTCTGCCAAGATAAATCCTTGATTAATGAAATGATCCAATCCTTTGTGAAGAACTTTCTTGCACAGTCCAAATGGAATGAACGATCTTCAACATCAGAATAGTCAACAATATTTCCCTTAGTTAAAACATTGTCACCTTCAATTAACATCTGAACTACAGATGTTAAACCATAATAGATTCCTGTTTCATCTTCTGCAGAAATAGTAATATTATTCTTAATATCTACTGCATAAGCATCATTTTTACCAGTTAAATCTGGATTAGTTCCCATTTTTACAATGATGTCATTGTCTGCAGCATTTTCTAATGTACCAAAAACAATCTGTGGTGCTTCTGATAAAACACCTCTGTCTGCTAACTGCGAACTTGCACGTTTCAAATCACGTAATAACACTTCATTATTAAGTGTCTTTTCATTTGAAACCACAAGTAAACGGCTTTTCTTTGGCAATGTAAATGTGTCTGAATCCTTTGTGTAGCTCTGTACATTTGGATAAATCACATTAGGTGCCGCGAAAGCTGGTGCAGCTGCAGAAGCAACTCCAGATAGCGCAATAATTGCAGCTAAGCCTACTTCAACAATTTTTTTCCCTTTCATGATTTCACCTCTTTCTTTGTTGATAAGACTAAAGATTTCACCTCCACTCTTAAATTTGATAGATTGAAACAAAAAAAAGATCGCATTCACGATACCCTAAAAAGGGCGTGTGAATGACGGTCTTGCCTACTTAAAGTAACAATCCTTCGACATCAGTATACATGACCTGATATAAACAAGTCAACAGATATCGCTTACAAGTTGTAATAATATTACATCCATTTCCGTTATATACTTTTTTTAATATGAATTTATGTTGGTATATAGAAACTTTTTTATATCTATTTTTAAAACGTATCATCACCGTTCTTTTCTATTACCTTTCTAAATACCTCATTGAGTGGTTCCCATGATGATTCTCCATCGATAAAAGAAGATACATCTCTTTCCCCTATTTTACTTAATATGAAACAATCTAAAGAAGGGATACAATCCACATATTGTTGTTCCTTGCTATGCTTCTTGATCATTAATAGTTTATTCATATCATCCCTTAATTCAGTAGGCAGCTCACATTCTATCAGCCTCTCTATTTCTATTGGAGGCTGTTTTTTGTAATCCACAATATACTGACTTGATAATATACATCGAAGAATATAGAGATACTTCTTCACAGGTACTTTTTCATTATTCATATATTTCAATGCTGTTTTGGCCATTCTTTGATAATGATGATATAACTTCTTCTGTGAAAAATAGAAAGGAATTACTTCTCTAATATAAGATGCTTCTTTAGTTTCTTTATACACAATCGGTGATGCAAACCATTCAAGAAGTGATGGATTTGATTTATAGAGAAGTTTTAAAGCCTTTTTGATATCCCAACCACTTATATCAAACACTTCATCTATTGGCAGTTCTATCACATCTGATTTTTCATCTAAACATAGATACTCTTTCTTATCTCTTACATAAATAAAACGCACATCATAATCACTATCAGTAGATTCAAAACCCCAGGCACGACTTCCCGACTCTACCGCATAAATAATCTTTACATGTTCCTTCTGCTCAATCTCATTAAGCTTATTAATAATTTCTTCTCTCATTTCCATGCTCCTTATAGTTATACACAGGCTTTAACACCTCTATTACATCTACTGTTTCTTTGATGACATCTAGTATATCTTCTACTTTTTTATATGCCTGTGGTGCTTCATCCAATGTATCTAGAGAAATAGAAGTTGTATAGATTCCTTCCATAGACTTCTTATATTCCTTGATATCCAACATTTCTTTTGCTTGCTTACGTGATAATATTCTTCCCGCACCATGAGGTGCTGAATAGTTCCACTCCCTATTTCCTTTACCTATACCTATAATAGACCCATCCTTCATATTCATAGGAATAAGAACTTTCTCACCTTTTACTGCTCGTATAGCCCCTTTTCTTAATATCATCTCATTGATATCTATGTAGTTATGAATGGTATGAAAAGAGTCGATTTCTGTAAGAGATGCCTTTTCCATTATCATACTGGCTATTAGTTCTCTATTTCTCATCGCATACTTCTGACATATCTCTATATCATGAAGATAATCATTGAGTGCATCACCATACAACCAACATAAGTCTTCTGGAATATCTAACGTTCCATAACCTTCCTTAAGTTCCTCTAATGCGTGATTAATTTCTTTGTTTTTTCCAAGTTCTTTATATTCTTTAATGATTTCCTGGCGTCTTAATATATATTCATCCCATCCTCTATGTAGATTAATTGCACGTCTTTGATATATTTCTGCCACCTGTTTTCCTAAATTACGACTGCCTGAATGAATAACCAAATAATAATCACCTGATTTAGACTGTTCAATCTCTGCAAAATGATTTCCTCCACCTAGTGTTCCTAAAGACTTTTCTAGATGAGATAACTTCTTAAGAGATGAATAACACTTTAACTCTTTTAAATCAAATGATTCTATAGGAGAATCCCATACATTCATTCCCGAAGGAATCCATGAACATACTTCATCAACCTTCTTAAAATCAATTTCTTTATTTAATAATTTCACTGTATACATCCCACAGCCTATATCTACACCTACAATATTAGGACATACCTTATCCTTAATAGTCATTGTCGTACCAATTGTACAACCTTTTCCCGCATGTACATCTGGCATGATACGAATCTGACTTCCTAATGTAAGATCATAATCACACATTCTTTTAATCTGTTCTAAAGCTTTTTCATCTATCTGTGATGCAAAACATATCGCATTATTTTTCTTTCCTCTTATTTCTAGCATTGTTTCTCACCTCAACAACATCATAGAGAATAAGACGCTGATTATCATGGACAAAAAGTTGCGAACTATAGTAAAATCATACATAAGGAGGAAAATTCCATGTTTGATCTAATGTTTACAATAGTTCCTGTACTAGTAATAGGAATGTTCATCTATGTTATAGTCAGTGGTATTGGTTCCTGGCATAAAAATAATAATTCACCACGTCTAAGTGTTCCAGTAAAGATAGTCACTAAACGTGCAGATACTATGTATACACACCACGAGGATATGATGTCATCATCACATACAACCTACTACGTGACTTTTGAAGTAGAAAGTGGCGATAGAATAGAACTTGTAGTACCAAGTAGTGAATATGGATTCATGGTAGAAGGAGACCAAGGAAAACTTACTTTCCAGGGAACAAGATATATATCATTTGATAGAAATTACTAAAAGGGCGAATTATCGCCCTTTTTAAATGGAATATGCTTTTTGTTTCTTTAATCTTTGTCTTATGAGTTGTTTGAATTCTAAAGGTTCTATTACTTTAATCATAGGACCAAATGACAACAATCGAATCACCATCTCTGTCTCATCTGATTCATCATAGAATAGTTTCACTAAATAAGTATTTTCTTTTTTCTCTGTCTCTTTTTTAAAATGTGCAAAGTGAAGAAGAACTCTATCCAGTGTATTTCTTTCATCCTTTACTTCTATCAAGACATATTTTTCTACTCTTTGTTTATTTGTAGTAGAAACATTATTGTTAGTCAAATGACATTCTTCTATTCTTGAAACATTGATTACTGTTCCATCATATGCAACTAAACGGAACTTATCATCCTTCTCTGAATATTCTAATAGCTGCGGTAAAACAAAACTTGTTTTCTGCTTCGTTTTCCATACAACAACTAGACCAGACTTCTCTTTAATGGCCTGCATGATGATATGAAAATTCTTCTGATACTGTAAGTCTGTATAAGAATCACCATCACTATATTGATCGTAAATATAAATATCATCAGGTGTAAAGAGTGGTTCTACATCATCTAGAAAAGACCAGGAATAAGAAAACAGCTGCATATGGGGATCTAACGAAATAGCCTTTAACCATCTCTTTTGAAGGAGTGTCAAAGGATAAGTAGACACATCTATATTCTTTATAGGCCATCTTTCTAACACTTCTTCTAACATCATAAAGCTTTCTTTAAACGCATTCTCATTTATTATTTCATTTACATGGGTAAATGAAGACTGTATAAGATAAGTCACTGTCTTATAGTAAAGACTATATATTTCATGAAAAATCATCTTCCCCCTCCTCATAATAACGATACATCTCTTCTAAATCTTGTTTAAATTGTTTTTCTACTTCTTTATTCGATATAAAAATAGATTGAATACGACATATAAATGTACGAATCCAGGGAATCATTTCCTTTACATCATACACTTCTGCATAAAAACGACTTGTATTCTCATTTAATCTTTCTACATATCCACATCTCTTTTCACGCAATAATCGTCTATATATATGTTCTTCCCATGGTTCATGGTGTAGCGTAAATTCTACTGTTTCTAAAGAACCATTAGAAAAACTTACACCCCATAGATGTTTCTTCATTTCTTCTAACTCTTTTCTATATATCTCAAAGCCTTCTGCTTCTTCTAGAGACTTGATAGAAATAATATGATCTAGACGAAATGAATACATCTTTTTACTTTGACACATATAAGCTATCAAATATTGTCTGCCATCCTGCACACTTATAAATATACTAAGAGGGAGCACCTTTATTCTATTATTTGATGTTCTTATCGATACATACTTATACTGATGTATCGCATTGAGTAAATCATAAAGCACTTCACTGTCTAATACATGAGTGAGGTAATGATGTTTAAAACCAAAAAGAGATTCTTCTTTCTCCTGCTTATCTAGTATATAAGAACCAATCACACCACACGGAGATACTTCACTAAAGAAATCAAGAATATCATGAGGAATAATATAATCTTCACTTAATTGATAATAGCTCTTCTTTCCTTTTCTATTTGTGATAATAACCCCTTCTTCAACATATTCTTTTAGTTTCTTTCTAAGTGTTGATTCATCATAGAGATACGTATGATTTGTCTTCTGGTCTATTTGATCCATAAGTTCACTCATGGATAGAGAGGTATGCAGTAAGTCTAATATAAGAAAGTGAAGAATGATATCATGATCAGTAAAGCTTTTTGTCTTCCATACTCTATATAAGGGATTATGCTGGGTGATACGTGTATTAATAGATAAGTAAGGAACCTTACCACCTGGTGTTATATGATAATCAATATAATCACTCATATAGCTTTCTATACGTCTTTTTTCATTATCATAAGAACGTGAACTTTTAATTGTATAGTCCTGTCGACTCTTGAATCCATTGATATAGAATTCTCTGATATACTCACGTATTTTATTGAAGTTCTTAACTGGTTCCTGATACATAAGTTCATCTGCCACTCTAAATGTGATTAAATATACTCACATCGAGATAATGTAAGTTCTCACGAACATTACTTACTATGTCATCGTGTATGCTTTGGATTGACCGAAATCATATCTACTCACAAGTTCATGTACACTCCATAGTCGTAAATTCCCGAAATAGCCTTCGGTACATACCTACGCTTGCGTTTGTTTATGCAACTTCGTAAGTTGTAGCATCTCTCAGATTAAGTGCAGCATTGAAATCTCTGTCTTCGATATAACCACAGTCACATCTGAAAATTCTATCTGAAAGCTTTAAATCTTTCTTGATATGCTTGCAGCAGTGACATGTCTTAGATGATGGGTACCATCTATCTACTATTCGAAGTTCAATTCCGTACTCCCTGCATTTAGCTAGAAGTTTTGTTTTAAATTCATAAAACTTCTGCGAAGCAACTACCTTTGAAAGATGTCTGTTCTTCATCATTCCTGATACGTTTAGATCTTCAATCGTTATATAAGATGGCTTGGTTTTCACTATCTCTGCGATTATCTTATTGATGTAATCAGTACGAATATTGTCGATTCTCTGATGAAGTTTCTGTATCTTAAGCTTTTGTTTCTGTATATTTCTCTTTTGAGTGGACCCTCCTTTCTTTAGATTTTCATACTTTCGAGAAAGACCTCTCTGTTCTCGAGCAAGCTTTTTTTCAAGCTTCTTTAATTTTGCAGATTTGTTGATGTTCTTATAAGTTTTTCCATTAGAGATAATGGCAAAATCCTTTAATCCAAGGTCAATGCCAATTCCTTCACTGGAATTACTGGCTATCGCTTTGTCAGGGATTTCTATAAGAACTGAAACATAGTATCTGTCAGCTTTTATTGAGACATGACCGCTCTTAATTACATATCCGCCTTTTGTAGTTGGAATATATATTCATGACATTTTTTACAATAGTAGTATACACCTTCATTCACGCCATATTGCTAAGTAAAAATAAGCAGGCGAGTTGATGTTTAATTCCAATTTTTATCACCTCTCATTTTGATTTACTTTCTTGTTCCATCTTCATAAAACATCTTTTTTAAAGCAAGTTCTGTTGGAATAATAGATACAATTAGAATAATACATTGCAATAGGACAAAGATAAGAGAAATCATACTATATATATTGTCATTAGTACGTAATAGTAATACAGAAACAAGAACTGAAAAAACAAGCATGAATAACCCCATCTTATACCACAGTCTTCCACAGTGCTCATTCGAAAATTTCCATGTATCCATATTTTTCATTGAAAGCGTTGTTCTGTATCCTACCAAACCATTTATATTTTTGGGATAATGTTTCCACATGATTCTTCCTGTTACAATCACAACAACAGGAATCAACAAGTTACATAAAAACAATGCATACATAAGATATACCTCCTTTTGCATTTGTCTTATATCATTAACAGAAGCAGTTGTCGCAAAACTTGCGACAACTGAACGATTCAATTCTTCTTTCAATGCATCCCTAATATGCTTACCTAGCGTCTTGACTTGTCTCTCAAATAAATCAACCACACGATATCATTATTAACAGGCACATTAAGTTTAATTTCTTTATCTGCTGTTTCAAACAAAATCTATTCGTTTTTCATAATAGATTTACCTTCTTGTTAATTAAGTTCTTTCTCCTTTACATCTTCTTATCTTTTATATAGATACAGAAAAAGAACTTTCCTATATAAGTATTATACCATTTCTTATCAACAATTACTTTTACAACTATAGTAAGCGCCAAATAATATAGTGGATAGAAATAGACCTCATCATGTTAGATAAT
>NZ_UQGV01000046.1 GCF_900540665.1 uncultured Catenibacterium sp.
ACCTGTGGTCGGACTATCTCCGACTGAATCAGTGCCATGCCCGGCACACTTGAAAAAGGCTTTCAATTAAGAAAGCCTATTAGAAATTCTTCTTTGCGACAACTAAGAAACGATATGTTGTCAACTGGAAATATGTATTCTGTTTAATCTGATCTAATGCATGCATATAGAAACTTTTATACTGTGCTACATTTTCAGCGACTTCTGGAGCCACTTTATGGAAATATGTCTGTATCTGACGAAGATTATGGAAACGAATGTATCCTCTGTCTTCTTTTGTTTCTACGACTTCAAATCCTGCGTCCGCAAGAGTCATAACACAGCTATTCATATCCCAGACACCTCTCATCTTGAAAGGCATATACATAGATAAGAATTCATGAAGGTTATCACTACCATTCTGATTAACAATAAAAGTACCATTTGGTTTAAGTACACGTAATACTTCATTCTTATCATAGTTAGAGAACTGATCCATTAATACATCAATACGTTCATCCTTAAATGGAAGTAGGTTAGATTCTGTAAGTTTTGTTGCTTTTACAGGTAATCCTTCTAAAGTTGCTTCTACTTCGCTTGTTTCACTATAAGGTTCAATATCAAATGTAGCAGCTGGATAGTCTTTATAATCCTTTACAAACTGTCCTTTATCCACTGTCATAAAAGCTAGATGATCTTCTGGATGTACATAACTCTTAGTGATAGAAACTTCATCATAAAGTGGTGTAGAGACTTCATAACCATAGTCATCTTCATCTCCACGCTTTAAATCTTCAATTTCTTTCATTAAAGTTGTTGCAGATTTAATCTGCTGGCGACATCTGAACTTACCATACTTGATAATAATAAATTGTACGATAGCGTCCGCAATAACACCACATGCCACAAAGATAATGAGTTCTAAGAACCACTGTGCTGACATAAATGCTGCTTCAGTACCACCAAACATAAAACAGATAATACATAATACAACCATGCTTGCTGTTCCTGTATAGTTGAAAGGACGATCGAACTGTTCAAACCATACTAAGTTATTCACTCTTAATGCACGCTTACGGCTGATTTCAAAATAGATCAGCTGGAATGTCAACATTAATCCAACAAACACCAATAAAGTTGCAAGTAAAATTGCCATAGAATTCCCCCTTATTTGATCTTCTGACCTGTAAGAGTATAGTATTTATCTCCAATTGTGAAATAACCTTCTTCATGAAGAACTATTTCTTTTTCAATAGAATAAATTTCCTTCATACCATTATCCACATCATAGATATAAGAACGTCCATTCTTTTCTAATGCAAGATATGGATGTCCATCAAAGACTATTGCAGCTGTTTCAGGAATCTTTGTATAAATATCTGATAGAGCTTCTTTTCCATTACAGTCATAAACCTTAAATTGGCCGTTCTTATTATAGGCTGCATAATATGAATTGCCTATGAATTCTAAACGAGGATATGATTCTTTTAATACATTTTCACCTTCCGCATTAATCAATTCATACTTATTATTCTTAAGCTGTACAATTGCACACTTATTTTCATCATACTGATTTGCTTCCTGATAATAAGGACTCACTTTCTTACCATTGAAGTCATAATAAGCATAACCTTTACCCTTCACAAATCCTGGATAACGAGATACTGTTAATTCATAAGCATAAGGATAAACCTGTACACCCTTTAATTCAGATGTCTTCTTACCGTTATAGACTGTATGAGGTCCATATGCAATCTTCTTATTTCTAGAAATGAATTGTGTATTGTCTTTATAGTTAGAATTTGTAGGAATAATCTTTCCATCTTTATAAAGACTAACTACATCTCCTGCAGTTAATACAACATTGTTTTTATTTGTAATCTCTGCACCTGTTAACGCATAATCATTTGAATAGACCTTAGTACCAATAACACCAAGTGTATTCTGGTTATCTGCATCATATAAAATAGCCTGATTCTTACGTGATGCAAGAATAGAATAGTTACCTACTTCCTTAATAGAAGTCTTCTTACCATTCTTTAAATAAATATTAATAGAATCATTGAAAGCTACAATAGAAGCATCTTCATAACTAGATGCATAATAAACCTTCTTCTTACCAACATATAGAGTCTTATCGTTATTCACTACCTTATAAGTCTTACCCTTTACGATAACAGGTAAATCAGTCTTTAATAAACCACTCTTAGTAGATGATTTATAAAGTACCTTACCCTTTGTATTTAATACTTCAATACCACCAAGTGATACATCCGCAGCTTTTGTTTTTGTTTCTGTATCTGGATTTCTTACTACTGTTACTTTACATGTATAAGTCTTCTTACCTACTTTACCTGTAATAGTCGCTTTACCTGTCTTCATACCATAAACAGTACCATTCGCAACAGTCGCAATATCATAATCACTTGAATCCCATTTAATCTTTTCAGGATCCACATTTGTGATTGTTAACTGTCCCTGACTACCTTTAATAACAGTCATTTCTTTTTGATCAATAACTTTAATAAGCTTATGAACTGTCACATCACATGTATAGTCTTTCTTATCAATTGTGGCAGTAATAGTCACTTTTCCTTCTTTTTTCGCATGGATGATACCATTTTCTACAGTAGCGATACTTTCATCAGAACTTGTCCATTCTACCTTCTGATTTTCGTAGTTATTAATAGAAAGAGCTTCATCTGATCCTTCATCCATCTCAATCTTTGTTTCACTTAAAGAAAGAGGTTTAGCCTTTACAGTAATTTCTGCCTTAGCTTTTTGATTACCTGCCTGAACAGTAATAGTAGCCTTACCAGGTTTAACCCCTGCAATCTCCCCACTCTGTGCTACAATAACAACCTTATCATTACTTGTAGTCCATACTGCCTGATCTTCATCCTTCTTATTTAATAGCTGTAAGAAGATATGCTGATCCTTTTCAATAGTTGTCTTGGCAGGATTGATCTTAATCTGTCTCTTCTTAACAGTCACTGTTGCTTTATATTTCTTCTTACCAATCTTTGCAGTAATGACCGCTTTACCCTTCTTAAGACCTGTGACTTCACCAAATTCATTGACCGAAGCAATCTTTTTCTTATTAGAGCTCCACTGTACAGCATCTTCTGGATTGGCCTTATCTAAAATATTTAAAACAACCTTCTGATCAGTTAAAAGAGTCACCTTAGTCTGATCTAGTCTTGGCACTCTCTTCTTTACAGTAACCTTAGATTTCACTGTCTGACCATTACTTGTTGCCTTGATAGTTGCTTTACCTGGATTAATAGCCCAGATATGTCCATCTGCAACAGTCACTACATTCGCATTACTTGTTTCCCACTTAATATCAGGATATGCATTTTCAATACCATACTGACCTTCTTCACCTGTATAAAGTGTTGCTTCATTTTGAGAGATCTTTAACTTCTTACGTTTTACTTTTACCTTACACTTTAAAGTATCATCGCCAACCTTTGCGCTAATAGTTGTTGTACCAGGTTTTAATCCCTGAATCACACCATTTTCTACTGTCGCAATCTTAGGATCCTTAGACTTCCATTCAATAGTACGAGCCCCATAGTCATTTACTGTTAATGTAGCTGGTTCTGATGTATAAACATCTAAAGATTCATGATCAAAATATGGATGTAACGCTGCTACCTTAATCACACAAGTCACAGATGCATTATCTTTAGTTGCAGTAAGTACTGCAGTACCTGCATGTTTTGCATAAACATAGCCTTCCTGATTAATATCAATCACATCATTATCATTTGTAGACCAGACAACTGCATCATTCGCAAATACCTGTGTCAAAGTATTTTCTGTCATCTCTAGAGAAGATGCACTTAAATAAAGTCTAGTCTGTGGCTGAGTTTCACCTACAAGCATATTACCCTGTGTCTTTAAACTTGTATAACGTCCTGGTTTTACAATAGTCTTACCTGTATTAGAAATATAACCAGTCTGATCATTTGCATCAGTCACTAAATAACCGCCTTCAAAAGGCGTATATGCCTTATACATATCTTTGGTATAACGCTGCCCTTTTGTATTATAAAGAGCATATAAACTATTCTTTCCTTCTTTCATGAAAGAACTCTTTTTAACATCATGATTATCGGATGATGATCCACAGCCACTTAATATTAAAGCAGCAGTGAGGATCCCTATTACCTTTTTCATACTCTGCCTCCTTTTTATACACAATCATTATAACATAATTCTTTACGTAAAAAAAATGAGAGATACCCTCTCACTTTATAATCTTTAAAAAACGATAATTTACATTCCATAGGAAACTCAAGAATACAACAGCTAACCTACCAGAATAGAATAAGACACATAATACCGTAATCAGGCTTTTAGATTGTCTTCTTAACTTCAAAATACAGAGTATTAAGTCGAGGTAGTCCACTATACAACAAAAAAGGCCTTATAAAGGCCTCTTTTACATTAAATATGTAATGGATCGTTGTTTACACCATAAACCTTTTTATCTTTAGTAGTCGCTACATAATATACTGCGCTATCTTCAGGTTTATAGTAAACTTCTAAAGTTTCAAGAGTGTTAAGCTTGATTCCCTTTTCCTTGATATCTTCTTTAACTAATTTTTCGATATCAGTTACATTAACATCTTTATTCATGAACTGTACTTCAATTTTTGTCTTCATGCCTGGGTCCTCCATTTCCTAATATGATAAAAACCACTTTTAATATATCACTTTTCTTTTTACAATCAACTATTTTTTCTTGAAAACATCAACTATTTTCACCATTTATACACTCATACTTAAAATAATAACTGTATTTACGCTTATCATATATAAACAAAATAACCAAAGTAATAATCATTAAAATGAGACCATAAAATAAATAAACAAGTAATAATCCCATAAGACTTGAATCAAACATCATCCCTGGTACGACAACAAGTGCCTGAATAAAGGAAACACTAGAAGCACCAATGCGTTTAAAAGCAGCTTGAACTGAGAAAGCACATGATGCATATTGTGCAAATAGTAAAACAAGGAGATCTATAAGAGGTATTAGAATCTTTGCCTTTTGATCAATATAGTGTCCTAGCTTCTTATAACCAATAAAGCTAAGAAATGAAAGTAATATCGCATCTAAACAGATTATGTAACCTAGATTATATCCAAAAGCCCAGATGATTCCACCAATGACTGCACCAATAATAGCCCCAAGTATTCCTAATGGTGAAGCCGTATGTTTAGTAATACGTTCATGTTTTTCAAAGCAATCAGAACACAATATATCTATTTCATCATCTAATAAATATACATTTAATGGAATACTATGATGACAGTGATGACATTGTGGTGACTGATTGATTTCTTCCTTGAGTTTTAAGACAATCTCTTTTAACTCTTCTTTTTTTATAGAAGAAGAAAGAACAAGTCCTGCACCTTCTTCATTAGAATATATACGCTCTACTGCATCTCTTTTAATAAAGAACTGTTCTAATATATCTCTTTGTGTTTTTGTATCTTCTGTTGTTAGTAATAAAGCGATTTTATGATGAGGTAATACCTGTAGTAAAAGATAGAAATGATCCTGAATATAGTAATAATAGTCTTTCCTAGGGGTTGGTTTAAAACCAATCGTTGTGAGTTCTTTTATCTTCATAACATGCTCCTTAAAAAAAGAGAGAGTAATTCTCATTACTCCCCTTATTCTGATGCTGAATTTTTAGCTCTATAAGCTCTCTTACGATCAAGTTCAGAAAGATATTTCTTTCTTAAACGGATGTTGTTTGGAGTGACTTCTACTAATTCATCTTCATTAATATAGTCAAGACAAGCTTCTAGGTTGAAGTGTCTAGGTCTCTTTAATACAACTGTTGTATCTTTTGTAGATGAACGTGTATTTGTCTGCTGTTTACCCTTAGTAACGTTTACTACTAAGTCATTGTCCTTTGCATGTTCCCCAACAATCATACCTTCGTATACTTCTACACCAGGACCAACAAACATTACACCACGGCTTTCTACACCACCAAGTGCATAAGCAGTAGTCTGTCCTGTTTCAATAGAAATAAGAACACCTAACTGTCTTTCACCTACTGATTCACCTTCTAATGGGCGATATTCTAAGAATGAGTGGTTGATAATACCATAACCTCTTGTCATTGTTAAGAAGTTAGTCATGAAACCAATTAATCCTCTAGAAGGTACAATGTAATGAACCTTAGTCATACCATCCATAGAATCCATGTTTTCCATGATTCCTCTTCTTAAACCTAATGATTCAATAACTGAACCAATACAATCATCTGGTGCTTCGATTTCCACATCTTCATATGGTTCACAAGTAACACCATCAATTTCCTTTAAGATAACATGAGGTCTAGATACCTGTAATTCATATCCTTCTCTTCTCATTGTTTCAATTAAGATAGATAAGTGTAATTCACCACGACCACTTACCATCCATTCTTCTTTATTCTGGATACGATCTACCTTTAAAGATACATCCTTGTTTGTTTCCTTGAATAAACGTTCTTCAATCTTAGATGCAGTGACAAACTTACCATCCTGACCAGCAAATGGTGATGTGTTTGTACCAAAAATCATCTGGATAGTTGGTTCATCTACATGAAGTAATGGTAATGCTTCTTCACAGCTTGGTTCACAGATTGTTTCACCAACACCAATGTCAGCTAAACCTGCAACAGCTACGATATCACCCGCACTTGCTTCTTCTACTTCAAATCTATGCATACCTAAATAACTGAATAACTTCTGTACACGGAACTGTGTCTTAGAACCATCAGCTCTTAAACATACAACATTTTCATTGACTTTAATTGAACCTCTCTGGATTCTACCAATACCAATTCTTCCTACATAATCATTGTAGTCTAATAAAGCTGGCTGTAACTGTAAACCACCTTCAACATCTACTGCTGGTTCAGGAATTTCATTGATAATCATATCGAATAAACAGTCCATATTAGGAACCTGAGTACTAATATCAGGATCTAATGAGCTTGTACCATTTAATGCTGAAACGAAAACAGTTGGGAAATCAAGCTGATTATCATCAGCACCTAATTCCATAAATAATTCAAGAACTTCATCCATAACTTCCTGAATTCTGACAACTGGACGGTCAACCTTGTTGATAACTACGATAGGTTTAACATGAGCAGCTAATGCCTTCTTTAATACGAAACGAGTCTGAGGCATTGTACCTTCATAAGCATCAACAACAAGTAAAACACCATCCACCATGTGCATGATACGTTCTACTTCTCCACCAAAGTCAGCATGGCCTGGTGTATCCATGATGTTGATCTTATAGTCTTTATAATGAATAGCTGTATTCTTTGCTAAGATAGTAATACCACGTTCTCTTTCTAAAGCATTACTATCCATAGCACGTTCAGCTAGTTCTTCGTGTGCTTCAAGTGTTCCTGATTTCTTAATAAGCTGGTCAACCAATGTTGTTTTACCATGGTCAACGTGAGCAATAATCGCTATATTTCTAATATTCATAATCGCACCTCTTTCAATTTTTAGATTATATCATAGTTCGTCTTCATTTCAATAAAGAATAGTTTTCAAGACAAGAAAATTTATAAAATAGTGATTAACTCAACTCTTTTTCAAAAAAAGAACAGGCTTACATAGCCTGATCTGTTAAGAATTTATAAGTTGTAGAAAGAACTTCGTGAATATGATCCGCATTATCATAATTATGAGATGCACCAACAACTGGATGGAAGATCATCTGATCACCAAATAGCTTTGTATATCTTTCACTTATTTCATAAGGTACTGTTTTATCTTCAGTTCCATGAATGACTAATAAATCATTCTTATATATATCTAAGTTCTTATAGAAATCTCTTTGAAGCATATCCTTCACGAATTCATTGCTGATTTCAAATCCACTATGATCATAGACAGGTGCTTCTTTAACTGTTCCTGTAAGATAGTCTAAGGAATCTGGTAAACTGAAGGCTGGAGCCCATAGGACAAGCTTCTTAATATCTTCAGGATAAAGTTTTGCAAGTTCACTCGCAATCGCACCACCCATAGAATGTCCTAAGACATAGATATCAGTGACTTGGGGCATCTTCTTTAATTCTTCTAATAGAATACGTGCACATGATAATTCATCATCAAATGTCATTTCTTTAAAGGTAAGGTCTGATTCACCACTGCCTAGAAAATCCATTCTTAAAGTACCAACACCCTGTGCTTCTAATAGACGTGATAAAGAAACATAAGAGAACTTAGTTCCTGTACATTGTCCTGTAAAACCATGGAATATTAATAATACGGGGAATTCTTTTCTATGTGGCACATGAAAGAATCCTCTCATAACACCTTTAGGTGTCGCAATTTCACAATACTGCTGCATAACTAAGCCTCCTCTACAAGTGAAACCATTCTCTTCACTTTCTCTTTATCTACATAATCATAATTAATACCATTATAGCTAAATGATACATGATCATTGGCTGTAGTAGGATCTGCTCTCCAGCTCTTACATGAAGAATGAACCTGATGAATGCCTGTATAGTGAATAATATCTACGACATTTGTTTCATTAATACCAGAACCTGCTAATATTTCTATTTGATTGCCATACTTCTCCTGTAATTCCTTAATAACCTGAACGCCTTCACTAACAGTTGACTTCATACCACTTGTAAGTACTCTATCCACACCTAATTCAATTAATCTATGAATCGTTGCATCTAGATCATCACATACATCAAAGGCTCTATGGAATACTGCAGTCTTTCCATAACTATGAATAATAGAAACCATTTCGCTTGTACGTGCGCTATTGATTTTACCATCAGGATCTAAGAACCCAAAGGCAATACCATCAGCCCCATGTTCTAATAATTCTTCTGCTTCGATAATCATCTGTTCAGATTGTAATTCATTATATACAAATCCTGCACCTCTAGGTCTCACCATACATATAACTTCTAAATCTGTATTATTCTTTACAAGTTCTAGTGATGCAATTGTAGGTGTTAATCCACCTAATGCTAATGCGCTATTTAATTCAATTCTTTTGGCTCCGCCATGATATGCATTTATTGCATCCTCATAGCTGCCACAGCATACTTCTAACTTATTCACTTACTTCTACCTCTACTTCATACTTATCTTGATCTACAGTCATATAAATAAGGTCTTTAATGTTTTTCTTCACTTTTGTTTCAGTCTTTTCTATGAGTTTATTCTTAATTGCTTCTTTTTCTACTTTCTTCTTCTGTTCCTTTGCGAAAGTCTTGTAGTCTGTAATAGAAATCTGATTAAAGATATTCTTAGTTTCATCATAAACCTTAATAGAATTCTCATCAATTTCATTAGATAAGATCTTTACTGCAGATGTTTTCACAACAATCTTATTATCTGTTTTTTCTACCTGTACATCAGAGAGATCCACACCTGCTTTTATCTTACCTTCATAAGTAATTAAGAAAGACTTTTGTGTTAAAGGAACAGTCCAGCCATTAAACTTTAATGAATTAGAGAACTTCCCTACTTTTGTATAATCATATTCAGAAACAGCTAATTCATTAATATCTCTTATTTTCTGTGTTAAAGCTGTTGAAGTAATTTCTTCTTTAGCTGGTGTACTACGTCCTCCAAAGTACATACCACCCATAAATACAACAATAACTAACACAATAACGACTATCATTGATCTTAAACTAAATTTATTTTTCATTTTCATCACCCACCAAATTATAACAGATAAGAAAAAATATATACAGTTTGTTTTGTTATCTAGATGATTTGACAATAAATACAATAAATGATAGTTTTTAAATAGGTGATGAAAATGAATTACGATAATATCCATATTTCCAGATGGGAAGAGATACCAGATTTTCCACTCTATATAGATCAAGTTGTATCCATTATAGAAAAGAGTTTGTCTTTCTTAAAAAATGACAATGACGCTATTATCACAAAAACAATGATCAATAACTATGTCAAACATAAGCTTGTGAAAGCACCTATAAAGAAGAAGTATGAAAGAGAACAGATTGCTTATTTCACATTAATCTGTTTATTAAAATCTGTCTTTTCATTAGATGAGATTTCTAAGCTTATTCAATTACAGCAGAGTCAGAAAGAATTATCTGAATTCTATAATATGTATTGTGCTGTATTTGAGCGTGTCCTTAAGACAAATCATTTAGATTCAGAACTACCAGACATATATAATAAATGTATCTTGAGTTCTGTCTATAAGATCAAGGTATCTGATAATCTTCTTGGTGAAGAAACAATGGAAGAAGCACTAAAAAAGGATTGAGCCCCAATCCTTTTTTACTTATCACCAAAGATGACATTCATATATTTTTCTTCATTCGTTAGAATACGGATGATTGTCACTGTATCATGATCATATTTATAGAAAATACTATATTTTCCTGCAATGACATAATAAAGATCCGTTGTCCATCCAGTTCTATTAGATAGCTGACCACCTATTTCGGGGTGTGTTTTTAATACAGCACATAGTTTTACAATCTTTGGATTCAAACGCATAGGGTTTCTTAAATCAGCACGTGCTTGTCTTGTATATCTTAGATTCATAGTTCAATTCCAAATTCTTTTAAGATATCTTCTTCAGAAATACTTTCATCTGCAGGTGCTTTTTCACCTTTATCTAATTCAATCATTAACTGAGAGATAGCTTGTTCTCTTAATGCCTGTCTACTATTTGATGTTACTAAGAAAGGCATTCCTTCTACATTAATAGACTGCTGAATAAATGTATTAATAGCATCAGTAAGTGTCATACCACACTGTGCATAGATTCCTTCTACCTGTGCTTTGATTTCTGGATTAATACGCATCTGAAAAGTGCTTGTTTTTGGTGCTGTAGCCACTGTTAGTGTTGTTTTTTTCATAGTTCATAAACTCCTTCTCAACTATTATAAACATCACTCAATTAACAGTCAACACATTGTATATACAGAAAAACTGATTAGAAACAAAATTGTTTCTAATCAGTTTCTTAATTAACGCTTTTTAGCTTTATGTCTAGGTTTCTTAACAGCTTTTCTAGCACGAGGAGATTTTTTAACTACTTCTTTTAGTTCTTCTTTCTTCTCTTCTACAGCTGCTTTTACTTCTTCTTTCTTAGTTTCCACAACTGCTTTGACAGGTTCTTCAACCTTCTTAGTTACAGCTTTCACTGTTTCCTTAACTGGTTCTTTTTTCTTTTCTACTGTCTTAACGGTTTCTTCTACAACTGTTTTTACAGGTTCCTTAACTTCCTCAATCTTCTTAGCTACAGCTTTTACAGTCTTCTTTACTGGTTCCTTCACTGCTTCCTTTACAGGATCTTTAACTTCTTCTACCTTTTTAGTCACAGCTTTCACTGTCTTCTTTACTGCTTTCTTAGGTGCAGCCTTTTTCTTCTTATGCGCAATAATTGCTTTAGTAATTTCATTTAACTTTGCCTTAGTCTTAGCACGGAAGATAAAGATATGGTTACCTTCAGCCTGTGCAAGAACCTGAGGAATATCTGCTTCAATCTTGATATATTCTCTATACTTGTCTGCCACTTCTGCATCAGATAATTCATAATCAATACCAAGACGTCTTCCTACATAACCTACATAATACTTTCTTTCAATTTCATAGAAACATGTATTATAGATCATCATATCTGCCCAGATAGTATATGTATCTACATCATAAGCATAATTCATCATATCAGGAATAAAAGCACCTGGTGCTCTCATATTCACTTCTAGAGGAACTAAATCACCTTTTCTACCTAATCCCGGTTTATCTTCAGATAACTTAATGAATTCAAAGTGGAAGAAACGGCTTCTTGTATCAAATGCCTTAACTACCTTTTCACCAATTTCATAAATAGGCTTACCTTCTACTGGTTCAGAATGGAAATAAATATCAGATGCATCATTTACTGTATCCATAATAGAAGTATCCATAAAATGACTTGTAGAGAATAAGATATTCTTATCTTTATCAGTCACACCTTCGAATGTTACAACATCACCTGGCACAAAATCTTCTAGAATATAATCAATATAATCCTGTTTATGATTATAGAAATCCTTTAATTCTTCATCATTCTTTAACTTATAAGTATGCGTTGCGCCTACACCATTATCAGGCTTTACAATCACTGGATAACCATTCTTTTTAGTAAACTCTAAAGCTTCATCTAGTGTATCTAACTTAATATACTCCGCTACTTTTAAACCAGCACTCTTATAAACTTCTTTCATAGCTGATTTATACTTCATCCAGCGCATATCCTGAATCTGTGGTCCAGTAGTCACATTGAAGTCTCTTCTTAAAGTTGCTTCTAATTCTAGCCAGTATTCATTTTCAGATTCAATCCAATCAATCTTACCATATTGACTAGAGAAATAAGCACATGCACGATATACTTCATCATAGTTCTCTAATGAACCTACATAGTAATATTCAGTCAATGAATTCTTTGTCTCATCACTGATCATTTCATATGGGCAGTCCCCAACACCTAATACATTCACACCACGATCTTTTAAACGTGAACAGAAATTATGATAATATTCTGGAAAATGTGGTGATATAAATACAACATTCATCTATTCTTCCTCCTAGACAACTCTCTTTACGAAATATGGGAACTGAACTCTCCACCAATCCCAGTCATGGTTTACATCATATCCCCAGAAATCAATCCATGCTGGAATATTCTTATATTCTAATAGTTCTTTCATTCTACTAGCAGAACGAACCATTTCATCTTCCCAAGCACCTTGACCACAACATAATACAATACGACGTTTTCTATACATTTCTACATATGGATGATCATAACTCATACCTTCAATATACTTGATAGGACTATTACGATAAATATTATCATCCACATAATCATGGAAGAATAGATCACTATCATAATAACCACTTAACGCGATACATCCACTAAAGATATCCGGTCTTCTAAATAAAAAATTCGCTGCATGCGTTGCACCTAATGAACATCCTGTAGTATAAATACCATTTGCATGTGTACCACACATCGCATTAATATCAATAATTCTTGGTACTAATTCATCTACAATATAATGATAATACTGTTCTAGCATGTAAGAACGATAGTCAACATCATGTCCACCTTCCTCACTCCATGTTTCTAAATCAATACTATCACAACAGAATAATTGTATATTCCCATTATCAATGAGGCCTTCTACTGTTGCAACCATACCATTGTTTTCAAAATCAAAAAATCTACCATTCTGTGATGGAAATACAAGTATAGGTGTTCCTGCATGTCCATACACCTTAAACTCCATATCTCTTTTAAGACATGGACTGTATTCTTTATAATATTCTACCTTCATTCCCAAAGTCCTCCTTCGCCTATTATATCACATTTACTAGACAATTCACTTATTTATCGGTATTTCCTATATACTCCTTTAATTCTTTAGGAATATGCCTAGCACTTCTTATAGCTCTTAATTGATATTTCTTAAGCACTTCTAACGGATAAAGAGAAGGGTCATATGTTTTTAGACGTTTAAGAAGCATACTTGTTTCATCACTCTCTATGACCTGACACTTATACATAATCGCAGAGTAAGGTGCACCATAATAGATATATACAATTGCATCTTGATGAATATTCCCTTTCTGATGCCATCTTATATAATCACTTTGATCAAATGCCTGAATTAAATCAAAACGCTTAGGAGAAGCAGGAATAACCCAATCTTCACATACCACAGTAGTCTGATAGCTTTGATCAATAAGAGACATGATATCTTCATCACTCAATGTTTCATCTAATAGTATACTAATCCAATGTTTCTTATTCATATGAAAGGCAGGATAGATAGAAGGATAATCAACTGTATCTATAGGAACCTTAATATTCAGACATTCTACTTCTCCCTGTTCATCTAGAAACTTAGAATAATCTGTATGCATAATAAGCCCAAACCACTTATCATTATTTCTAAACACAAATGAATCATCACTAGTAAAAGGATGATCAGGAAAAACATGATACTTTTCTTCAATAAGATGCATAAGACGTTTAGATTGAGGAAAAATAAAATAATCATATACAAAACAATGATTTAAAATATCCTCAATACATCCTTCATATGCCTGTCTCACCTTTTGTACAAACTTTCCCTGCTTACCTACCAGATGAATATTTGTATACTCTTCATCTGTATCAGAATCATAAACCTTAGCCTCTAATATATCATTTATTATTACTTCAATCCTGAAATCACCATCTAGTATGTCTTTCTTATATATATAATTGTATTCTTGTTTCTTAAATCCATAATCAATGAGTTTACTCTCATCATAGTGATAACGTCTATAATCCTTCATAAATATACCTCAAAAGGCAGTCAAAGACTGCCTTACATATCAATTTTGATATTCTTTACTTTCTGTTTTACTTCTTCTTTCATATGAGGAATAGTCAGATTAGGAAAACCATGTTTCTCCACCAGCTTGTTTGTATAATCCTTTAAACGGTAGACAGAAAAATCATGTCTTTCTCTTTTACCTGTTAAAGTATAGTAATTTACAAGTGGTGTAAAAACAACGTTCTTGATTTTCTTCTTCTCTATATCAAAAGAAAGCATACCTTCTAATTGACATGATTCTTCCAACATGCCACTCACAAAATTACCTAAACTATAAGCAACTAATGTACGCTTGCCATCCTCTCTTTGAATATATTCTACATCCTGTAATGTATGTGAATGTGTTCCAATAATCACATCTGCACCTGCATCAGCAAGCTGCTTAGCCATATTCTTCTGGAATGTATTAGGATACTGATCATATTCAATACCCCAATGACATGACACAATCACAATATCAGCATTCTCTCTTGCTTTCTTCATATTCTCCATCATAGTGGATTCATGAAAGTTAATCATATAAGGTAACTTTTTCTGATAAGTCACACCATTCACATATTGATTAAAAGATACAAACGCAATCTTAATGCCTTTCTTTTCTACTATCTTGATATTCTGTTTTTCTTCTTCATTCTCATAAAGTCCTAGATAAGTAATACGAGGATACTTATTAAATATCTGGATAGAATGCAATATACCTGATGCCCCTTGATCATAAGCGTGATTAGTGGCTCCATTCACTACATTAAATCCTACCTTCTGTAAATCACCTGCAACACTATCAGGTGCATTAAAGAGAGGATAACCAGAAGGTTCCCCACCACCTAATATCGTTTCCTGATTCACAAAACTATAATCTGCCTGAATATACTTCTTAATATTTTTATAATAGCCTGTAAAGTCATAACCACTAGAAGTCTTGGCTTCATCAAGCATACATTGATGATAAAGATTATCTCCTACTGCAACAAAAGAAACACTCGAAGTTTCTTTTTTCTTTACTTCTTCTTTAGGAGGTGCACTACATCCTGAAAGAAGTAACATAACTGCAAGAATAAGTTGATATTTCATAGATTATTTTGTAGTTGAACCAAATCCACCATTACGTGTTTCAGTCGCATCATCATCTTCAGTAATACCATATGTCACAAAGATTCCCTGGGCAATACCTTGACCAGCCTGAACATCAACAACTTTTCCTTCATTTGAATCATTTGTCATCTTAATAAAAATATGGCCTTCATTATCTGAATAAAAATAATCACTATCAATAACACCTACAGTATTATTCAACTGTAGACGATATTTAAACCCTAAACCACTTCTTGGATAAATCATTAATACCCATCTTTCATTCATTTCACAGCGGATTCCTGTAGGAATCTTGACTGTTTCTCCAGGTTCTAGATGTATATCAATAGGTGTATAAAAATCATATCCAGCAGATCCTTTAGTTGCACGACGTGGAAGCTTAATCGCATCATAGATGTCCTTTACATCTTCCTTTTCCATTCCCATTTGAAACTGTTCATAAGATACTTTATAAAATTTAGCGCTATTCATTATTTTCTCCTTTCACTCTTATTTATATTATACACAAAAAGCCTAGATATTACTCTAGACTTTCTAGTCAAAACTATATTTAAATTCTTTATAAGTTCTTGTTTTCTTCTTATCCATTATTCTCGCATAATAGTGCTCATTATCCTTGCCTACTTCTATACTTAAAGATACTTTGCGTTTATCTGAAAAAGTAAAAGAAGATGTTTCTACATGAGGACTACTCAAATCAGCCTCTAAAACCGAAATAGTAAAAAAGTAATTCATATACTGCTTCTCATATACTTTAGAACTACCATGATAACAACGCATCAGCTTATTATCCTTCTTAGCCGTATAAGCAACATCTAAATGTTTATTAAGGACATAAGAATCAATCTCTTTATATTCCTTCTTATGAAGGTTCTTATTCATCTCTTTAAAGAAAATTGTTTTATTATCTTTGCCCATGCATGTAATAGAAATATCTTCACCATTTAATAATCCTGAATAGAATGTGCGTACTTCCTGCGCTATATAATTTGAATTGGCACGTGTTGAGCATCCACTTGTCAACAAGAGTACAATTAACAAAAGTATCTTCATGCTTTATCACCTGTAAGCATTATACTAATTACTTATGGAATACCTGTGTATTTTCAAAAAAAGAAGCATTTATTTATGCTTCTTTCCAACTCTTTCAAAAATACAACTTTGCGATTACTGAGGTAGGTTATCTACTGCATATTGTGCTTCTTCTGCAGTGAACTTTTCTCCATAGCTTGAAGTCAACTGATCATAGATAGCTGAACGAGACATATGCATAGTTGTCTGATAATTCTTAGCTTTTTCTAATGCGTTCGCCTTATAGTCTGCTACTAAATGGTCCACTGCATACTGAGCGGCTTCTGCTGGAAAACCTTCCCCATAAGACGAAGTTAACTGATCATAGATAGCTGCCTTAGACATATGCATCATAGACGAATAAGATTCTGCTTTCGCAAGAGCATTCTTATCTTCCATAGTAGGTTCTTTACCCTTTGAGTAGTGAACAGTGACAGTACTTCCCTTTTCTAATTTTGTACCTGCCGCTGGTGACTGACTTATGAATCCGCCCTCTGCTACATTATCAGAAAAATCTTCTTCTTTAGACAATTTAAATCCATTTTGATCACACCAGGCCTGTGCATCTGTATTACGTAAATCAGCAACTTCTACTTTTTCCACCTTTTTTGTCTTCTCTACTTTCTCTGTTGTAGATACTTCAGGTGAAGATTCTGTTGGTTCTGAATCACTAATACATCCCGCATATCCAAAGATAAAGAAACCTGCAAGAATCATACAGATCGCTTTTTTCTTAGGCTGCTTCTTGAATAGACAATATGCAAAATAACCAATGCCTAACACAAAAGAAATAAAGCCAAGCATCATGAATGCATCCACTGATACACAGCGAATCACAAACAATACAAAGAAAACAAGTGAAGCCATTAATGTCTTTTTTGCCTTATCATTTGGTTCATTGTTTTTCTTTGACTTAATGAAATAAACAATGCCTAGTACAAGTAAAACTAAAAATAATAGAAATAAAATCATATCAACATCCCCTTCCTTGGACAACTATATTGTAGTACTATCCATCAAAAGATGTATTGAGTAAGTGCTTGAGAATGCCTATTTATAGGTGTCAATAAAAAATAATAAAAAAAGCTGTGCAATGACAGCTTATGATTTATTAGGGTCTTTAATTTTTGTGGGGGTCAGACCTTCGCTCTAAATATTTGGGGGTCTT
>NZ_UQGV01000047.1 GCF_900540665.1 uncultured Catenibacterium sp.
GACACCTTAACTTAACTACCCGATGGTATTAGTTTTCTTTAACTTAATACCATTGCTTTTATTCCTGTTTCTTTTTCCTGATATTTCTTATATAGCTTTAAAGATGTGCCTCCATTACAATATATTCTTTTAATATTTGTACCTTGTATTAATGTCTTAATATCATTTGGTACGACATCCTTAATAGAGGCATCACTGCTTCCTGTAATAGTACATGAGTGGATGATATCCCATATCGCAATATGATGTTCCAGTAACATCTTTTTCTTATCTTCTATTGTTTCATAGTTTGTCTCTGTGATAGTACCAATAATTTTCCAAAATCTATTTTGTGGATGTCCATAATAGAAAGAAATTTCCCTTGATTTCACTGAAGGGAAACTTCCTAGTATCAATACTTCACATTGTTCATCTATGATTGGTTCTAATGGATGTTCAATCATACTTTTCTCTTTCCATTCACAAATCCTGTACATGAACTCAAAAATGAACGTGGTAAGAGTCTTGCTGCAAGATTTAATAAGTGTCCTGATAAACCAGTAAACTGAACTAAACGATTATCAAACAAACCTTGAATACCTATTTCAGCCACTGCTTCTGCAGACTGTGGTTTAAATAATTTAAACATCGGAGACTGCCCTAAGTTAGCTACATCCATAAATCCTGTTTTAGTAGGGCCAGGGCATAAACATGATACTTCTACATTATAATTCTTTAACTCATACGCAATGGATTCACTAAAAGACAATACAAAAGCTTTTGTTGCATAATAGGTAGACATATAAGGTCCTGCACAAAGTCCTGCAATAGAAGCCACATTCAATATACGGCCTTTCTTTCTACGTTTCATTGACTGACCAAATACATAAGTCATCTGCATTAAAGCCATTATATTCAATAAAACCATCTTTTTCTGTTTTTCCCATGATGCATCATGGAATGCTCCATGATCTCCAAAACCTGCATTATTCACTAGAATATCAATACTTATATCATCAAGAACTAAGTTATTATATAAATCCACAGCAGCATCTTCTCCTGTAAGATCCATTGCAACCACTTTGATATGTACATCATATTCTGATAATTCTTTCTTTACTGCTTCTAGTTTTTCTCTATGACGTGCAACAAGAACAAGATCGTATCCTTTTCTCGCAAACACACGTGCACATGCTTTCCCTATTCCATTAGAAGCACCTGTAATTAATACTGTTTGTGACATCTATTTCACCCCTTTCTACCATCATACTTTATCTTGATAGATTGTCAAATAAACTGTCTTTGCTTATACTCTCCATACCTAACATGACTTCATCAATAAAGTCATCAATATATATTAAATGTGGCATATCATTCATCTTAAAGATCTTTAATAATTCTTCTTCTACATAATGTTGATCAATAGCTTGAGCACATATCACAACGGCTTCGGGATTCAACATACCAATAATATTCTGTAGTTCTATGACAAGTAATTGGCTTCTGCCTTTCATAGAACGTCTATTCTTATTTTCTATCAAAGGCATATAACGAATTTGCCCGGCAATAGAACTCTTTCCTTCTACAAGATGTCCATTAATAACTATTCCTAAACGTGAATTGACTTTTGAATCCAATAAGACGATAGAATCATACTGCATATGCTTGATATAAGCGCCTATAGCCCCCATATACACATCATTCTTTACAAGTACACGTTGTTTATAATAGTGCTTTAAATCTATATTACAATCAGGTAAAGAGAGACATATTGTATGCACCTGAGCATTCAACATTCCATCAATAAAAGAACATAATGCATCATGATCTAACTTAGGTATATCTCTTCTCTTTTCTTCCATCATCTCACTATAAAGATTATAAAGACGTCCTATAACTGTTATTGTCTTATCATGCTTATATGTATAAATACATAACGTCTGTGAAAACTCTCCATTCACTGTATAAGACATACTTGGTCTACCACCTGTTGATTCTCTATAGCCTGCCTTAATCACTAGATTACTTTTCAACATTTCTTCTAAAAGACTATCAATCGTAGACAAAGATAAACCTGTATAGAATACTAATTCATTCTTAGTACAACCACCCTGTTTTACTAATGATTGAATAATCTTTATCACATTCTTTTTTCTAACACCCCTTATTTCATTCATATCCTACCCTCCAGCAAGCGCTTACTATATAAACAAAAATAGAAAGAGAATCCTTAACGATTCTCTTGAATTCTAATCTTTCTTTTAATAAAAGAAATAAATGTGATAAAACCAAATAAAATAGCTAAAAATACAACTAATGCGATCATATAAGAAAAAGATGACTTCTCTTCTTTTTGAACCTTCTTATTCTTTTTCTTAGTCTTTTTTACAGGTTCTTCCTGTTTTGGTGTTTCTATCGTTGTATCCTTATTTTTCTTTACTTCTACACGTATAGAGACTTTATGTGTAGACTTATATAACTTCCCATAAACTGTATACTTACCCGCTTCATTAAAGACCTGGTTGTCCCAAATAATCTTAACCTTCTTACTTGTCTTATTAGAGTAACTAACAGTCGCATATTGTGGTAATTCTGCTTCTACACCCACTGTAGTAGAAACAACTGCAGGAACACTCACACTTGTAATAGATGCATACTTTACATGAACTGTCTGTGTAATCGTCTGGTCATAAATATGACCAGTTAAAGAAAAAGTATGTACATATTTTAAGGCATTATCATCATAATTATCCCAGCGTATGATTTCATTTGATTGATCCCCATTGGACCATGTCACAGAAGCGGTGGCAGGTAAAGAGAGAGCTTCTCCTATAATCACTGTTTTATTGGCTAATTCATCGATATGTGTTATTTTAGCCGCTTCTACATTCACTATACAACTTGTTGTCACTTGTAAGTCCGCAATTGAACCTGTGACAGTAAATTGACTCGCATTTCTTGTCTTATATAAGCTTTCATCAAATGTATTCCAGTCGATATTATAATCCTTCTCACTCCCATCATAGAAAGTAATCTTTGCCTTGAGTGGAAGTGATGGTGCTGTTCCAGAAGCTGTTGTTACTTCTCCATCATAACTGACATTGACTACATGATTATCTGCATAAACTGGGCTTATAAAAAACAAAGACATCAATAAAACTATGAATATCTTTCGCATTTATTTCACCTCTTATCTCTATCTTATGCTTAATTTAAATAATAGTAAAGATGAATACTACGAATTAACCTAATGCCACATCTAGAACCATCATCAAAGTAAAACCTACTGAAAAAAACAAGACACCTAGGTGTGAATGTTCTCCCTGACTCATCTCAGGAATTAATTCTTCTACTACCACATACATCATTGCGCCTGCCGCAAAACTAAGTAGATAAGGCATCACTGAGATAATATAACGTGCAAGTAAGATTGTAATGAAACCACCTATGGGTTCTACAATACCTGATAATGTGCCATACATAAATGACTTCAATCGTGACGCACCTGTACTTCTTAAAGGCATGGATACAATAGCACCTTCAGGAAAGTTCTGTATTGCGATACCTAAAGATAGTGCGAGTGCACCCATGGCCGTAATTGTATGATTTCCTGATAAGTAAGATGCATAAACAATACCGACTGCCATTCCTTCAGGAATGTTGTGAATCGTTACTGCAAGTACAAGCTTGATTGTTTGAGATAAGTGACTTCGTGGTCCTTCCTGACTATGGTCTAGATGCATATGAGGAATCAAATGATCAAGCAATAATAAGAATAGAATACCTAACCAAAATCCAATAAGTGCAGGAATAAAGGTAGACGCCTGTTCAAGTGAAGGAATAATTAAACTCCAGATAGAGGCAGCAACCATCACACCTGCCGCAAATCCAGTAAGTGCTTTTTGTATATTGATACTTAATTCTTTTTTCATAAAGAACACACAGGCTGCACCTAATGTTGTTCCAATAAAGGGTATAATTAAAACCATATAATACCTCCTGTCCTTCATATTACATAAATTAGTTAGTAAGCACAAACTATATGATAAAGAAAAAAGATAAGCATGGGGAACACTTATCTTCTTTCTTGTATTTACACTTGTACTTTGTAGTCTAACGAAGGGAAGGGATTGCTTGACTACGATATATATAATACTTAAAGATTGTGTTAAGATTATAATTCGATTATGTCAAATTATGTGAATCCTTTTTCCCAAACAAGTACATATCATCTATAGGAATAATATTCCTCATGTATTGTGTTATATCTATTTCTTTGAGAATAACATCTCCTACGGCAGATACATTATAGTTGTATTCATGTCCATCTTCATCAATTAACTGAATACGCCACCAGTCACGATTTGTAGATGATGGATGATTAGAAGATTCAAGAAAGAATTCTTTTAATAGTTCTAAGAGTGTTTCTGCTTTTTCTTGACCTATATTCACTCTTTTACGTCTAGTGATTCTTCTAGAGTTAAATCCATCTCCATAATCATATCCGGTAAACCAGATGTGTCCATCACCTAGGATTGTTAAACGCTGACTGACTTCTACGCAAGCATCTGGTTTAATCCCACGTCCTTTCGCATCTGAATAAAGTATGATTTTAGATAACTTCATGATGAACACCTCCTTCAATACTTTTATTATAATTAATCACAATAAATGTATCAAACATTACAACTATTTTGAAAAAAATAATTATATAAAGAGTAATCCAATAGTATGTACGATAAAGGCACAAATCCAGGCAATAACACACTGGAATACCACAATTTTCATAGCCCAGGCAGCGCCTAATTCTCTTTTAATAGAAGCAATAGCTGCTACGCAAGGTGTATATAATAAACAGAATATTAAGAGTGATAATGCACCTAGAGGTGTAAGTACTGTCATTAAAGATTCTGTTCCTTTGAATAATACTGAGAGTGTAGAAACAACACTTTCTTTAGCCATAAATCCTGCAATAAGTGATGTAGAGATTCTCCAATCACCAAAACCTAAAGGTTTGAAGATTGGTGCAATGAATCCTGCTATCATAGCTAAGATACTATCCTGTGAATTAGTAACTAAATCTAATCTTAAGTTAAAGCTCTGTAAGAACCAGATGACAATAGAAGCGATAAAGATAATTCCAAAAGCTCTTTGTAAGAAGTCCTTGGCTTTATCCCATAATAATTGGAAAGTAGTCTTTGCGCTAGGCATACGGTAGTTAGGCAGTTCCATCACAAATGGAACAGCTTCACCCTTGAATAAGAAACGCTTAGAAATAAGTGCTGTAATAATACCCATCACAATACCAAAGATATATAATCCAACCATGACTAAGCCAGCCTGTTTAGGGAAGAATGCAGCTGCAAAGAATGCATAGATTGGAAGCTTTGCAGTACAACTCATAAATGGTGTCAACATGATTGTCATCTTACGGTCACGTTCTGAAGGAAGTGTACGGCTTGCCATAACACTTGGTACAGAACATCCAAATCCAATCAACATTGGCACAATACTTCTTCCTGATAAACCAATCTTTCTGAGTAGTTTATCACTTACAAAAGCAACACGAGCCATATATCCTGTATCTTCTAGTAATGATAAGAAGAAGAATAAAATAACGATAATAGGTAAGAAACTGATAATAGAGCCCACACCCTGGAATACACCATCAATAACTAATGAATGAAGTACTGGATTAATATCCCATGCAGTGAGTCCTTGATCAACTATATTAGTCAATGCATCTACACCCATTTCCATAAGTGACTGCCCCCAGGCACCAAATACATTAAAGGTTAAGAAGAATACCAAAGCCATAATAATGATAAAAGCTGGTACACCTGTATATTTACCTGTTAAGACTTCATCAATCTTACGGCTTCTTTCTCTTTCTTTACTTTCATGTGGTTTAACAACTGTTTCTTTGACTAATTTATTAATAAAAGTGAAACGCATATCTGCAATAGCAGCAGTACGGTCTAATCCTCTTTCTTCTTCCATCTGTGAAATGATATGTTCAATCATTTCTTTTTCATTTGTATCAAGGTCTAAGGCTGCTTCTACTCTTGCATCACCTTCTACTAATTTATTAGCTGCAAAACGTAATGGTATACCAGCTCGCTTTGCATGGTCTTCAATTAAATGCATGATGGCATGTAAGCATCTATGCACTGCTCCACCTTCATCATTTTCATCACAAAAGTCCTGTCTTAAAGGTGCTTCTTGATATTTCGCTACATGGATGGCATGATTCACTAGTTCATCAATACCTTCATTCTTAGCTGCAGAAATAGGAACAACTGGGATACCCAATAGTTCTTCCATCTTATTTAGATGAACATAACCACCATTACCTCTTACTTCATCCATCATATTCAGTGCAAGAACCATTGGTACATCTAGTTCCATTAACTGCATAGTGAGATATAGGTTTCTTTCTATATTTGTTGCATCTACGATATTGATGATTCCTTTGGGTTTTTCATCTAAGATATACTGTCTAGATACTAATTCTTCACTTGTATAAGGAGATAAAGAATAAATACCTGGCAAATCAGTTACAAGTGTTTCTGGATGTCCTTTAATAGACCCGCTCTTTCTATCAACAGTCACACCAGGGAAGTTCCCTACATGTTGATTAGAACCTGTTAATTGATTAAATAATGTAGTTTTGCCACAGTTCTGGTTACCTGCTAATGCAAAGGTAATCTGTGTTCCTTCTGATAAAGGATTTTCAGTTTCTTTATCATGATATTTACCACCTTCACCAAGTCCTGGGTGAATATGGTGTTGAATAGGTGGAATAGGTGTATGATCTTCCACACCTTTAGTTGTCATATCTATTCCAATCTTTTTTGCATCATCTAAACGTAATGTTAGCTCATAGCCATGAATACGTAATTCCATTGGATCACCCATTGGGGCGAATTTCTCCAATGTTACAACAGAACCTGGTATTAAACCCATATCTAGGAAATGTTGTCTTAATGACCCAGATCCCCCTACATAAGTAACTGTAGCACTTTCGCCAATCTTTAACTCATCTAGAGTCATAAAAACCCCTCCTTTATATTCTCTAGACAAGTATAGCACAAAAGGCTTCCTTAGGTGGAAGCCAATAAGTATTTTGTAGGTATAATCTTTGTAAGATAGATATTGTTTTCTGAGAGAAAGAACTTGTATCCGTCTTTATACATCTGTTTTGTATCAATAATAAAGACATACGGTTCACCATGTCTAGAGCCAACCTTCGTTGCAGTTTCTTTGTCTTGAGACAAATGAACGTATAAACGTGTCTGACTCAAAATACCTTCTTCTAGAATAGAAGAAACAAAACGAGTTGCTGTGCCATGATATAGAATATCTGGTGGCTGGACTTCTTTTAAATCTACATTAACAGGAATAGAATGTCCCTGATTCGCACGTATTCTTGTATGATCGACATTATATGAATAACGCTGTTTCTCATCTTCTCTCACAATTGTATCTAATTGTGTTAATGTGATATTTAATGCATCTAATATCTTTTGAACATCACCATAACCATGATCATCTAATTCAAGTCCAATACTTTCTGGACAATGTCTGAGAATATAACTTAAGCGTCTACTTTTTCGCTCCATAACGATTTCTCTAATACCTTACCAAGAGCTTCAAATAACTCCTGTTCCTGATCACCAAAACGAGCCAATGAATTAGAATCTACATCTAATACTGCAATCACCTTACCTTCTTCATCATGTAAAGGGACTACAATTTCAGACTTTGCTTCTGCATCACAGGCAATATAGCCAGGGAATGTAGACACATCTTCAATAAGAATTGTCTGGTCTCCCTGTACACATACACCACATGCGCCCTTACCTACCTTAATATGTGTACATGCTACTTTTCCCTGGAAAGGACCTAAGACAAGTTCCCCTGCTCTCATCACATAAAAGCCTACCCAGCTAATATCATCAATTACATCCATCATTAAAGCACTCGCATTAGACAAGTTAGTCACAATCCATTCATTTGGTGAAATAAGTGCTTCTAATTGTTTTACTAATAACTCCATTATTATTCCCCCTGTGTATATTCCTCATAAGATACAATAGTATCTAACTCTTTTCTCTTATCATGCATTGGTCCAGGTACACAATCTTCTCTAGGATAACCAATAGGTAAGATCAATACTGGCACATAATTTTCAGGAATATTAAACTGTTTGATTAACTCCTTATAATCAAAAGCACCTACATAAGTAGAACCTAATCCTAAATCAAAGATTTTAAGCATCATATATGTAGCCACAATAGACACATCTACTTCACCACATTCTCTATTATGCATATCCTTCCATGATACAGTCTTGTCATAGCATAAAATCATTGCGAGAGGTGCATGGAAATGATATCTAGTGCATTCCTTTAGTTTCGCAAGATTATCTGGATCTTCTACTACAAGAATTCTTTGTGGCTGATAGTTTACAGCTGTAGGTGCTATTCTTGCAGCTTCTAATATTTTATCTATTTTTTCTTTATCTACCTTCTGATTAGAGAACTTTCTAACAGAGTATCTTTCTTCTAATAACTGATCAAATTCCATAAGATTTTCTCCTTATAGAACTATTATATAAGAAATACTCTTCTAGATAAACAAAAAGCGATCAATCGATTGCTTTAGATTGTCAACAAATTAGATGAAAATGTAAGTTTATATAGAATTGCTATTTGAAGCAAACAATACAACTAGCACTTCATAATAGTTCTTTAAAATCTATCACTTTTTATTTTATGTTATAATAAACAAAATAAGTTACTTGTGTCTCAATTTCTTACATTTCTTACATTTTCTATTTATCTCTACTTTTAAAAATTAAATTAAGTTATAATTATTGTACTAAAAAAACAAGGAAAAGAGGTGAAAATATGCCAAGACCTGGAACTAGCAGTGGTGGGCATCGTTCTTCTGGTGGGCATTCAAGTAGTCGCGTAAGTGGTGGTCATCACGTTGGTCAATCAAGTCGTCCTACAGGAGGTTCCTCTTTTAATAGAGGCCCTTCTATAAACCATTATCATAATACTTCTCCTTATCGAAGAGGCTATTATAGAAATAGCAGACATGGTTATACAGGTTCTACTAGTGGTTTAGGAACATTAATTGTTTGTATTATTATTTTTGCGATAATTGTTTTTAGTTTTTTCATGATAAGCAATGATCATAATAAAGTTGTTTCTACAATTAATCGTGAAAAAATAGAAAATCGTGTTCCTTATAACAATAATTGTATTAAAGATGAATTAGGTTATATTGAAAACAGTTCACGACTTTCTAAAAATCTTATGAACTTCTATAATAAAACGGGAGTTCAGCCTTATATTTATTTAAAAAGCTATGATTCGACTCTAATAAGTGATGATCAAAAAAATAGTTACGCACAAACTTGGTATGAAGAAAATATTGATAATGAAGGTACGTTTTTACTCATCTACTATGCGGACTCTAATCCTAATGAAATTGGATATATGGCTTATGTCAATGGGAAACAAGTTACTTCTGTAATGGATAGTGAAGCGATTGATATTTTTTGGAACTATATTGATCGTTATTGGAGTGATAGTTCGCTTTCTACAGTAGATGTTTTTACAAAGGTATATGATTCTACCGCAAAAACGATTATGACAAGAACAACTACTTCTAAAGATATTATAAAAATTATATGTATTATAGTTGGAATTATGATTGTTTTAGGTGGGACCATTTATATCTTACGCATAAAGTTTAAACGTGATAAAGAAAAAGCCGAAGAAACAATTGAAATTTTAAAAACACCTCTTGATAAAACTGATGAATTAAGAGAGAAGTATTTAAATGAAGAAAGGAAAGAATAACTATGGGAATTATTTCTAGATTTACTGACATTATGAAAAGCAATATTAATGCTTTATTAGACAAATGTGAAGATCCAGCAAAAATGATTGATCAAACATTAAGAAATTTAAAGGAAGATTTAGCTGAAGTAAAAAAAGAAACAGCTAATATTATTGCGGATGCAAAAACTGCAGATCGTCAAGTGAAAGAATGTGAAGCAGAAATCGCAAAATATACAACAGCTGCACAAAATGCCTTAAAGGCTGGTAATGAAGATGATGCTAGAACATTAATTGCTAAAAAGCAACAATATGAAAGCAATCTTGTTTCTTATAAAAAGACACAAGAACTAACTTATGCTAATGAAGATAAAATGCGTCAAATGTATGATAAACTTGTCAATGATATTGAAACATTAGAAGCTAGAAGAGATGCTATTAAAGCAACTGTTGCTTCTGCAAAAGCTCAAGAACATATTAATACAATAGTCTCTGGTGGAGATAAGGCTAAATCTTCTATGGAATCATTTGAACGTTATGAAAAGAAAGCTGAAAAAATGTTGGATGCAGCTACTGCTGAAGCCGAATTAAATGCTCATACAAGTGCAGCTTCTTCTTTAGCTGATAAATATACCTCAAAAGGTGATGCTTCTGTAGAAGACGAACTTGCTGCTATGAAAGCAAAGCTTGGATTATAATTACATTTGTATATTCCTCATACTAGTAACAAATTTAATGAAAATATCAATTGGGATAACCCAAATTGGTATTTTTATTTTTTTTTGCTTAAAAAAAGACTGTTAACATTTTGTTTGTCAACAGTCTAAAAGCGGTCGAATGACCGCCTCAATTCATTATTCTGCAGGTTTTACAGATACTCCAAATTTCTTTTCAATCCATTTCTTAGTGCTATCGCTCTTTAAGATTTCAACTAGTTTCTTAATTGCTTTATTATCTTTATTTGATTCTTTTACAGCGATAATATTCTGGTAAGTCTTTGCAGCTTCAGAATTTGAATCTTCAGAAGTAATGATCTTATCTGTTACTTTTGCATCTAATGCATAGTTACCATTAATAATACCAAAATCAACATCAGGTAATTTAGAAGCCACCTGTGCAGCATCTACTTCTACTAATTCAACTTTTTTGTTGTAAGAAACAACATCCTTCTTAGTTGCAGTTACACCTGTGTCTTTCTTTAATGTAAGAACACCATTGTCTGCAAGTAATAATAAAGCTCTTGCTTCATTTGTAGCATCATTAGGAATTGCAATCTTAGCACCATCTTTAATATCAGATACTGCTTTATATTGAGTTGAGTATAATCCTAAAGGTTCAAAGTGGATTGCACCTACTGATACTAGATATCCATCATCACCCTTCTTATAACCCTTATCCTTGTTGTAAGAAGTTAAGTATGGCTGATGCTGGAAGAAGTTTGCATCTAATGAACCATCTGAAGTAGATGGGTTGATGTTAGGATAATCTGAGAATTCCTTAATCTTTAATTTATATCCTGCTTTTTCAAATTCTGGCTGGATATGCTTTAAGATAATAGCATGAGGTGAAGTTGTTGCACCTACTGTAATAGTTTTAGAATCTGACTTACTTCCACATCCTGCTAATGAGAAAGCTAAAAGACCTGCTGTAAATACTTTTAAAATGTTTTTGTTCATAATATTTTCCTCCAATGTATTAATTAATGTGTTGTTTTTTCTACGAGTTTGTCACCAATTGCCTGAACAATTGAAATTAAAATAAGAATTAAGATAATAACGACGAATGTGATATCTCCCATTGATCTCTGTAGACCATATCTGATCGCCATATCACCAAGTCCGCCTGCGCCAACAGAACCAACAATCGCAATCTGTCCAACTAACGCAATAAATGAAATTGTAAGACCTCTGATCATCCCTGGAATATTTTCTCTTAGATAAACATCAAAGATGATTTCTTTTGTACTGAGTCCCATCGCAATACTTGCTTCAATGATTCCTGGATCAATTTCCATAATGGCTGATTCCATCTGTCTTGCGACAAATGGTGCTGTTCCTATAACTAGAGGAACAAGTGCACCTTCGATACCAATAGTTGTACCAAATAAGGCACGAGAGAGTACTGCAACAGTAGGAATCAAGATAATGAATGGGATAGATCTAAACAAGTTAATAATCTTATCTAAGAGCCAGAAAACAGGTTCATTTTCTTTTAAACCATCTTTTCTAGTGATTACTACGATTACTGCTAAGAAGACTCCAATAACGACTGAGATTAAACCACTGACAACTAACATAATTAATGTATCAATAATTGCCTGTGGAAAATCTGAAGCAAACTCTATAACGTTTGGAAATAACTTAGTTACCACGTTTAATCACCTCCACTTTAACTCCCTGCTGTTTTGTGAATTCTAATGCTTTCTTGATATCTACATCTTCACCAGTAAAGATTGTAATGAGTGTACCAATTGGCTGTCCCTGGATAATTTCTACATTCCCAAAGATAATAGAACAATCAACACTATAATCTCTTGATAATACTGAGATTAATGCGACATCTGTATTAGAACTCTGATACTGTAATTTTACCATCTGCTGGTTTTCATTTAACTGTGTAATACGATGATTGTCTTTAATCAATTCATCAATCTTATTAAGATTGTTTGTAGTTGCAATAAAGTTCTTAGTAATCTGATGCTGTGGATTAGAGAAGATATCTACAATGTTTCCTTGTTCCACAACTCTACCATCTTCCATCACTGCCACCTTATCACATACTTCCTTCACTACAGCCATTTCATGAGTAATTAAAATAACTGTTAAGCCAAGTTCTTTATTTACTTTCTTAATAAGCTGAAGAATACTTTGTGTTGTCTGAGGGTCTAAAGCACTTGTGGCTTCATCACATAGAAGTACTTTAGGATTGTTGGCAAGCGCTCTTGCGATTGCGACTCTTTGTTTCTGTCCTCCAGATAACTGACTTGGATAAGAATCCTTTCTTTCTACCAAATCGATAAGTTCGAGTAATTCTAAGACTCTCTTTTGAATCTTATCCTTACTCCAGCCTAGATGTTTTAATGGAAAAGCGATATTGTCATAAATAGTACGACTGTTGTAAAGATTAAAGTGCTGGAAGATCATTCCAATCTTTTCTCTTTCTTTTCTTAAATCTGCATCGGATAGTTTTAATAAATCTTTATCTCCAAATACAACAGCACCGCTATCAGGTTTTTCTAATAAGTTGATACATCTTACTAATGTAGATTTACCAGCCCCTGAGAAACCAATAATACCGTAGATTTCACCTTCTTCAATATTCAGACTGACATCTTTGACAGCATGGACATCGCCATCTTTAGTCTTAAAAGTCTTTGTAACATGTTCTAAGTGGATCATGTTTTCACTCCTTCCCTTAAATAAAAAACGTTCTCATCCATATAATAGGACGAGAACGTAATGTTTCGTGTTACCACCTAAATTCATTATTAAGTCACCTTAATAACCTCTTCGAGTACCTGCATACTCTATCGCTGTAACGGGCGCTCCCGTCATGACTTACATTTCAGCCATGCAACTCCAAGACCATCTTCCTATAACTTCCCTTCATTCCTTCTCAGCTAACGGAACTCTCTGTATAAGTTTCATTACAGTACTCTTCTTTTCACTGTCTTTTCTTGATGTGGTTTCATCTTAGCACCACAAATTTAGTGCGTCAACACAAAACACGATAATATCTACTGCTTTAGTAGGATTATAGTTTTATAGAATAGGGTACCATAGTTTTAAACTATATCAGTGCATAAAAAAAGGATCTGTATTTCTACAGACCCTTATCTATAGCATCATGAATAATATCAGCATGATCAAAGGCAAGATCATTCATACCTATATTGATATCACCACATCTTAAATGTGTTTCATCAACAATAGTGAACCATTTTGCTTCTTTGGCATCATCACCAGCCTTTGGATGAATACTCTTCTTATCTACATCTGCATAAAATGCAGTAGATACAACCCATCCGCGGGGATCTCTTCCCGGCTGACTATAAACACCTACAAGCTTCATAGACACACCTTCTATGCCTGTCTCTTCTTTAAGTTCTCTTGAAGCCGTCTTTTCAATCGGTTCATTCTTATTAGCGAAGCCTCCAGGCAGTGCCCATTTACCTATATAAGGATGTCCACCACGTTTAACCAATAGAATCTCTGTCACATCAGAATGAGCAAAGATACAAATATCAGCTGTCAGTGAAGGTTTAGGATATTTATCAGGATTATAGCTTTTTAAAAATTCTTCTTCTGTAAGACCGTTCTTATCTCTACACATTAGAAATCAACTTCTGTATCGTAGTAGCAAGCCTTTAATAAGTTTTCCATTTCTTCCTGAGTTGGAATACGTGGGTTAGAACCTGTACATGCATCAGCAATAGCGTTCTTAGCGATTTCTGGTAATCTTTCTAAGAATACATCTTCAGGTACAAATCCAACTTCAGCTGGTAAACCATCAGCACCATAGTGGTTGATACTATGTGGGATATTTAATGCATCATTCATACCTCTTAAGTATTTAATTAATAATGCAACCTTTTCATCATCATTTTCTCCACCTAAGTGCATGTAATCAGCAATTACACCATAACGTTTCTTAGCTGTTTCATCTTTTGCGTTATAAGCAATAACCTTTGGTAAGTACATAGCATTAGCTGCACCATGGATAATATGTCCACCCTGGTCTACGAAAGCAGCACCAGTCTTATGAGCCATTGAATGTACGATACCTAATAATGCGTTAGAGAATGCCATACCTGCTAAGCACTGTGCATCATGCATATCATCTCTGCAGCTCATATCACCACTATATGATTTAACTAAGTTAGCCTGGATCATTTCAATTGCATGAATAGCAAGTGGATCAGTGTAGTTACAGTTTGCAGTAGATACATATGCTTCAATTGCATGAGTCATAGCATCCATACCTGTATGAGCAACTAATTTAACTGGCATAGTTTCAGCTAAGTCAGGATCTACGATAGCAACATCTGGAGTAATTTCAAAGTCAGCGATTGGATATTTAATACCTTTATCATAATCAGTAATGATTGAGAAAGCTGTTACTTCAGTTGCAGTACCACTTGTAGATGGGATTGCACAGAAATGAGCTTTCTTTCTTAACTTTGGAATACCAAATACTTTACACATTTCTTCGAATGTGATTTCTGGATATTCATACTTAATCCACATAGCTTTTGCAGCATCGATAGGTGAACCTCCACCCATAGCTACGATCCAGTCAGGCTGGAATTCTTCCATAACTGCAGCACCTTTCATAACTGTAGTTACTGATGGATCTGGTTCGATACCTTCATATAATCTAACTTCCATGCCAGCTTCTTCAAGATATTTAACAGCTCTGTCTAGGAAGCCATTTCTCTTCATACTTCCGCCACCTACACAGATAATAGCTTTCTTACCTTCTAAGTTTTTAAGGTTTTCTAAGGCACCTTTGCCATGATATAAATCTCTTGGTAATGTAAATCTCATATTATATTTCCTCCTATACAATACCTTTGATGACTAACTTTTCATCTAGTGAAAATTTTATCATAAACGCTTACATTAGTCAATGTTACAAAGGTGCTTACAGTTTAAAAAATACAATACATATCTTTACTTTTTGCGATAATAAAGCCATTATTTAGACTTCAAAAAAATTTTTAAAAACAATTCATTTTTTTCTTTGATTTATATACTGAGGCACACTTATATGAATAACTTCATCTGCACATTTAATAAGTTCAGGAGCTGCATTCTCTACAGCACAGCTATAGTCTGCCTCTTCAAACATTTCGATATCATTCTTTCCATCCCCAAATACAACCACTTCATCACATTGTAGTTTCTGCTTTAAGTATTTAATCGCATTCGCTTTAGAAGCATCAGGTGACATAACCTCTAACCACCAATCATGTGAATACATTTCTTGATCAAAGACAGCATAATAATCTTCCTTAAACAAATCATAGAGAGGCTTTAATTTATCATAATCATCGATCAATAATAAATAGAAGATATCCCCCTCATAGAGATCTTCATAAGTATTCACAGGATGATTTCTAGGATCATCTAAATGATCATCCACAAAAGCTTTTACTCCTGCACTCATATTATCCTTAATATAAGAGAAGTAAGTCTTCTTTCCTATTTGAGAATAAACAATAGGTGAGATATCATAATCCTTTACAGTGTCTAGTATAGAATCTCCTAAATAGTTTCCTAGGATCATATCTCCTTTAGGTGATAATATAAATGTCCCATTCTGGACAATTACAGGAAGCATAAAGTTTATATCACCTATTACCTGTTTTGCGGTAATAAGAGAACGTGCAGTCGCATAAGTAATATTCACATCTTCATCTATGAGTTGGTTTATTAGTTTTAAGTTTTCTGGTTTAATCGATTTATCTGGTTCTAGTAATGTCCCATCTAAATCTGTTACATAGAGTGTCTTCATAATTTCCTCCTATATAAAAACATCATGATACTATTTTACCATGATGTTTAAGAAAAAGTTATTTTTCAAAGTATTCTGCGACTTTCTGCAAGTTCTCAATAATTGGAAGATGTTGTGGACATGCCGCTTCACACTGACCACATCCAATGCATTCACTTGCTTTACCAAAAGTATGTGTTAAACGTGTATAGTATTCTCCTTGAGGTCTCCATGATTTAGTTGCTACTTCCTGTTTATCAGCATTATAGAGTGAGAAATATTTAGGAATCGCAATATGCATTGGACAACCTTCTGTACAATAAGAGCAGCCAGTACAAGGAATTTCAATACTACTATTAATAATATCAACAGCCTTCTTAATAAGTGTCTGTTCTTCCTCATTTAAAGGCTTAAAGTCTTCCATATAACCTGTATTATCTAATAGCTGTTCCATATTACTCATACCAGATAAGACAACCTGGACATTATCTAAACTTGCCGCAAAACGAATTGCCCAAGATGGAATAGACATATCTGGATGATAAGACTTGAATGTCTCTTCTACTTCATCAGGTACATTTGCGAGAGTACCACCCTTCACTGGTTCCATTACAAATACAGGAACATGATGTCTGACTGCCGTCTCATAACATTTACGTGACTGTACACCTTCACTTTCCCAATCCAGATAATTCAATTGAAGCTGTACAAATTCTACTTCTGGATGTTCAGATAAGACACGTTCTAATAAGTCTGCATTATCATGGAAAGAGAAACCAATATGTTTTACTAATCCTTTTTCTTTCTTATCCTTTAACCATGTAAAACAATCCAATTCTGTATATTTCTTATAATGATCTGTTCCTACATCATGTAAGAGATAATAATCAAAGTATCCTGCACCTGTTTTTCTTAACTGTTCATTAAAGATTCTATCTCTATCTTCTTTTGTTTCAATAAAGCCTGCATGAAGCTTATCAGCTAGTGTAAATGAATCTCTTGGATGTCTATCGACTAAAGCTGTCTTAGTCGCTTCCTCACTCTTAAAGGCACAATACATCCAGGCTGTATCAAAATAAGTAAATCCTTTTTCTAGAAATGTATCCACCATTCTTTTAGTTTCTTCAATATCAATGCTGCCTGCATCATTTTGATCGAGTAATGGTAGACGCATTAAACCAAATCCTAATTTCTTCATATACATATCCTCCTTACATTCATTTTAACCCTAAAGTAAGGTTTAAGGGCAAGAAAAAAAGAGCTGTAACTGAACCGCCCCTGTCAAGTAGACAGGTGAAATAATTAAAAACATGTACCCTT
>NZ_UQGV01000048.1 GCF_900540665.1 uncultured Catenibacterium sp.
CTAATAACTGATTCACTGCCATCTAAGTACCTTCTACATATTTCAATTTTTTGTTCTTTAGAAAACTTGCTTTTTCTTCCCATAATAAAAACCTCCTCAGCAAACAGTGCTTTTAATTATTTACACTGTCTACTGGGAGGTCATCATATCACCATGCGCTATTTTTTGTACTTATAGAATCCTTCACCGGTACTATATCCTAATTTTCCTTGATCAATATAAGACTTCAACATCTTATGCATACCTTTGAAATTATAAGGAGCTAAGAAGCCAGGAATCTTTACATACATACCAACAATTTCATAAGCAGTCTTTAAACCTACTGTATCAAGAATCTGGAAAGGTCCTTTAGGTGCTCCTGTACCTAAAGTCCATGCTTTATCAATACTTTCAGGATCAGAAATACCATTGACCATTAAATCCATACCTGAGAATAATAATGGAATTAACATAGAGTTTAATAAATATCCTGATTTTTCTTTTTTGACAGGTAATGGAATCATTCTAATTTCTTTCGCAAATTTCATAATCTCATCGAAATAAGCCTTATTTGTTTTATCCTGCATCATCACTTCTGTCATATTATTCTTCCAGATTGTATTTGCAAAATGTAAGGCAAGGAATTTATCAGGTCTGCCAGTAAATTTAGCTAATTTACTAGGAAGCATAGTAGAAGAGTTTGTCACTAGTATTGTCTTTTCAGGAAGTAGGGGAGCCATCTTTGTATAGACATCTTTCTTTGCTTCCATATTTTCTGTCATAGATTCAATGACTAAATCAGCATCTTTGACTGCTGTCTTCATATCAAGCTCTAGCTTGATTGTAGAATAAGCACGTTCTACTTTCTCTAGACAGTTCTCTTTATCAAAATCATCATATCCTGCAATACCCATACACCATGTATTGATTGACTTATCAATATCCATGAGGTTAATCGCATCAATATAAGACTGCTTGATAGAATCAAGTTTGGGTTGTGTACGTCCAATACTGCCTTCACTTCTTAACCAGATTGTTACATCAAAACCACAATATGCTGCCTGGAATGCAATCTGTGATCCTAGAACGCCACCACCCATAATAGTAATGTTTTTCATGTTATTCTCCTTTCAGGTATGAATGAAGCAGAAGAATGACTTCTTCTGCTTCACTACTACCTTTTCAAACATCATCTAATTTTAATTATAACGATAAAATGAAGATTATCTACTAGACTTTGTGAAAAACATCACAATTTCTTACAAACATATCACATTGTACAAAAAAATCCCGCATGTAGCGGGATTTCTTCTTATTAATATCCAGGTTTACCTAAAAGCTTAAACATATTCTTCTTATAAACTTCAACACCTGGCTGGTTGAATGGATTAACACCTAATAGGTAAACACTCATTGCACAAGCCTTTTCGAAGAAGTATACCATATAACCGAAGCTATATGCATCAACACGATCAAGAGTGATCTGGATGTTAGGTACGTTACCAACATTTACATGGGCATCAATAGTACCTTCACATGCTTTCTGGTTAACATAATTAACTGTCTTACCAGCTAAGTAGTTTAAACCATCTAAGTTTTCTGCATCACTAGGGATTTCTAAGTCCATCTGAGGTTCTTTGATCTTTAATACAGTTTCAAATAAAACCTTAGAACCTTCCTGGATGAACTGTCCTAATGAATGAAGGTCAGTTGAGAAAGTACCACTTGTAGGTAAGATACCTTTTCCTTCTTTACCTTCAGATTCACCAAATAACTGTTTCCACCATTCAGCAGTCTGCTGTAACTGTAAGTTATAAGTTACGAACATTTCAGCTGGATAACCAGCTTTTAATAACATCTGTCTTGCAACACCATACTGATAAGCATCGTTTGTAAGAAGATCTGGATTGTTATATTTATCCTGGGCATCTTTAGCACCCTTTAACATAGCATCAACATCGATACCAGCCATTGCGATAGGGAATAAACCTACTGCAGTTAATACAGAATAACGTCCACCGATATCATCAGGAACTACGAATTCTGTATAACCTTCCTGGTCAGCTAAAGTCTTTAATGCACCCTTATGAGCATCTGTAGTAGCAACAATTCTTCTCTGAGCAACTTCTTTACCCTTAGTTTCTTCAAGTAATTCTTTGAAGATTCTGAAAGCAACTGAAGTTTCAGTAGTTGTACCAGACTTAGAAATAACGTTAATACCGAATTCTTTATCTTTTACATAATTCTTAACCTGTGCTAAATAAGTAGCAGAGAATGTATTACCAATATAGATAATCTGAACTTTATTTGTTGGATAAAGACCATTGATTGCTTCAATAGCAGCTCTTGCGCCTAAATAAGAACCACCGATACCACAAACTAATAAAACATCAATTTCTTCAGATAATTCTGCAGCTTTTTTCTTAATGTTTTCTACTTCAGTCTTGTTGTAGTTAGTAGGTAAGTCAACCCATCCTAAAAAGTCGTTACCTGCTCCTGTTTTGTTGTGAATCATATCATGAACTTCTGCGACTCTGTCCTTATATGATTCCATGCTTTCTGTTAATTTAGCTAAACTTAAATCAACGTTGATCATACATCTTCCTCCTTTGCGATTCCTCGACTGATCCATCGAGGCATCATTTCTCTTAGTGGATCAAACCCCTTAGGTGTCTCCACGATTGACTTTCTTTTGCGAAAACGTCTCTTTTTCGCGACTGCTTTTAAAGAAAGTCTTGCCTGGTGATGGACGCTATCTATATCAATGACTTTTACCTTAACCTGTTCTCCATAAAAGACAAATTGATTTACGTCACGGACAAATCCATCAGATATCTCTGATATATGGATCAGTCCGCTACTGCCATCAGGCAATAAAGCAAATGCACCATATGGTTGAATACCAGTAATGGTCACATCAACAATGTCACCCACATGAACTTGATGTTCCATTGCACGCCTCCAATCAACTGCATTATAGCATAATTATAATAGTGATAAAAGAATAGATAATAATAATTCTTTAATGTGAAAATTATATTCAAGTAGATGCATTAAGTATAGGTGTAATTAATCAGTTGTGAAATAAATATACTCAAAAAGAAGAATACTATTAATAAAATATATTGTAATAACTTTACAAAGAGAAAATAAAATGGTATAGTTAGAGAATACTAACTTTAGAGGCGAAAAGAAATGGAAGGTTAATATGAAGAAAACAAATATAGTTGTACTTGCTTTACTTATATTTATGACTCAAGTGCCAGTACTTGTTTATAACTATTACTTTATGTATGATGATGATAATATTCCTATAGAATATAAATATGTTTTAGTATCTGTCGGATGGATGATTGTCGTACTCTATGTCATTCATTTCGTATTGGATTATATTAAAAATAACAGTGATGAATAACGTTGAAGAACCCTCAGGGGTTCTTTTATTATGCTTGATAAGAATCATAGAATATATAGAAAAAATAGTGAATTATGCTTAAAAATGTGCAATCTAATAAAATTGTCTAATAAATAAGTATGTTTTTTAGCGATTCTATAGAGTATATCACTTTTCTTTTTTATTTTGTGTGTTATAATGGTCAAGCAGAAGCGAGGTGAAATCATGGAAGAAAAGATTGAAGCCATTAAGGAAGTCATTCATAAGTTGAGACCCTATCTACAAAGAGATGGTGGAGACTTAGAATTCGTTGATTTCAAAGACGGCATCGTTTATGTACATATGCTTGGTGCATGTGCAGGATGCATGATGTTAGATTCTACTATTAAAGATGGTGTTGAACAGATTTTAATAGAAGAAGTCCCAGGCGTTATTGAAGTACAGGCAATTTAATTAAATATTTTTATACTCTTATTAAGAACCACACAGATGAGGATCGTTTTAAAGTGGTGGCAACCCTTATATAGAAGGTGCCTTGACCAAGCAAGTATTACTTGAACAATAAGAGGAAGCAGATTACTACGCTTTCCTCTTTGAGGAGAGCTTTTTTATTACAGGAGGAAAAGAAGAAAATGGAAAAGAACTTATTTACATCAGAATCTGTATCAGAAGGACATCCAGATAAGCTTTGTGATCAGATCAGTGATGCAATCTTAGATGAATGCTTAAGACAGGATAAGTATTCACGTGTCGCTTGTGAATGTTTCGCAACAACTAATTTATTAGTTATTGGTGGAGAAATCACAACTAATGCGAAAGTAGATTATGAAGCAGTGGCCCGTGATGTAATGAGAAGAATCGGCTATACAGCTGAAGATTTAGGTATTGATGCTGATACTTGTGAAATTAAAGTTGTTATGGATACACAGTCTAGTGATATCGCATTAGGTACAAATGTAGAAGTAGGTGGTGCTGGTGACCAGGGTATCATGTTCGGTTATGCCACTAATGAAACTGAAACATATATGCCTTTACCAATCTCTATGGCGCATGAATTAGTACGTTATGCTAGTGAATTAAGACATAATGGTACATTCAAGCATGCAAGACCTGATATGAAATCACAGGTTACAATTGATTATACAGATGAAAATAATCCAAAGGTTGATACAATCCTTATGTCAATCCAGCATGATCCAGATTTCAATGAAGAAGAATTTAAGACATTCATCAAAGAAAAAATCATGAAGGAAGTTGTAAGAAAACATCATATGAATGAAGACTACAAGGTCTTCATTAACCCAACAGGAAGATTTGTTATTGGTGGTCCTCATGGTGATACTGGTTTAACTGGACGTAAGATCATCGTTGATACTTATGGAGGAATGGCTAGACATGGTGGAGGCGCATTCTCTGGTAAAGACCCATCAAAGGTAGATAGAAGTGCTGCTTATATCACTCGTTATATCGCAAAGAACATTGTTGCAGCAGGATTATGTGATCGTATTGAAATCCAGTTATCTTATGCAATTGGTGTTAAGGATCCTACAAGTGTGCATGTAGATACTTATGGAACTGGTAAGGTAGCTGATGAAGTCATCTTAGATGCAATCAAGAAAGAATTTGATTTAACTCCTCAGGGTATCATCAATACATTAGATTTATTAAACCCAATCTATGGCCCAACAGCTGCTTATGGACACTTTGGTCGTACTGATGTTGAATTCCCATGGGAAAAATTAAATAAAGTAGAAGACTTAAAGAAATACTTAGCTTAAGAAGACATTAACGTCTTCTTTTTTTATATTTTATGTCAAGAGTGTTTTTTTAGTTTTTTTTATGTATAATATAGGTATAGAAAGAATTGTAAAGGAGGAATTAATTATGAAAGTTATTGTCAGAGGTAAAAACGTTACAATTACAGATGCTATCGAGGATAAAATCACTAAAAAGTTAGCATTGCTCGACAAGTACTTCATCATGGGACAAGATGTGGAGGCTAAGGTTTTAATTAGAACTTACCCATTTGGTCAGAAAATTGAAGTTACAATTCCTACAGAGTATGTTCTTCTTCGTGCAGAAGAAACAAGTGATGATCTTTATGAAGCAATCGATTTAGTTATCGATAAGCTAGAAAGACAGATCAGAAAGTACAAGACAAAGTTAAGTAGAAAGTCAAAGAATAATAAACTCGCTTTCAACATTAACACTTTAGAATCTCTTGAAGAAACTGAAGAAGAAGACGTTGTCGTTAAGACAAAAACAATTAATCCTAAACCAATGGACATGGAAGAAGCTATCATGCAGATGGAACTCATTGGTCATTCATTCTTCGTTTATAAGGACATCGAAACTAATACTGTATGTGTTGTCTATAAACGTAGAGATGGTGGATACGGTCTTCTTGAAACAGAAGAATAATAAAGAAATCTGGCTTATTTGGCCAGATTTTTTTTGCGTTCTTGAGTAATTTTCTTTTTTCTTTTGTATATATTATTTGAGGGATACAAGATCACCCTGCATAATATCATGTGCTTTCATATATTTATCGATATCGTTAAGAATTGTTGTTTTCTTGATAGACCATAAAGGAGCTACTAATTCTTGTAATGGTGCATCTCCAGTAAGTCTTTCTACGACTACATGACTTGGAATATATTCTAATTGTCTAGAAACAAGAGAAATATACTCATCTCTTTCTAACATCTTAAAAGGATAATAGAGCTTATATAGACGGCTGTTTTGAGTTACATAGAGATTATGGATCTTAATTCCCTGTATATCTAGTTTTCCTACCTCTTTAGCAGTCTCCAACATCATCTCTATTGTTTCATTAGGTAAACCATTAATAATATGTACACAGACTTCTAAATGATGTCTTCTTAACATAGAGAGACCATCTAGAAATTCCTGATATGTATGACAGCGATTGATTTCTTTAGCTGTTTTGTCATGAATAGTCTGTAAGCCTAATTCTATATAGATATCAGTTTTCTTAGATAACTCTTCTAAATAGGTACATATCTCTTCAGTGAGACAGTCTGCTCGTGTCGCAATCGCAATACCTACAACATCCTTCATACCAATAAAAGGTTCATAGATCTTCTTTAACTGCTCTAAAGAGGCATAGGTATTTGTATAAGCCTGGAAGTAAGGAATAAAGACAGCTTCAGGCCACTTTCTTTTCATCACTTCAGAACCTGCTTTAAACTGTTCTAAAAGAGAATCACTATCTAGAATAAAGTCTCCTGATCCTTTTTCAGAACAGAATATACAGCCTCCAAAGCCCTTTGTTCCATCTCTATTAGGACAAGTAAAATGGGCATCTAAAGACACTTTTGCAACTTTTTTATGATATCTCGTTTTTAAAAAATAATTGTATGTATGATAACGCTTGTTATCTAAAGAATATGGAAAAGGATTCATTTTTATCACCTGGCTCATTATAACATAAAAGGAAGGAAAAAGAATATGATAGAACTTAAAGAATTAACTGTGAGTTATGATATATGTCTATTAGATCATGTGAATTATATATTCCCTGATACAGGTTTCGTAGGTATTAAAGGCCCTTCAGGATGTGGAAAATCAACTCTTCTTTATTGTTTATGTGGCTTACTGAAATATGAAGGAAAGATTACTTTCAATCATAAAGAGATAGATGCCGCGTTTAGTAAGATGATTGGTTTTATTAAGCAGAATAATGATCTTGTTCCTTCTTATACAGTCGAAGAAAATATCATGGCTGGATGTTATTTTGGTCAGATTGATCTGGATAAGAAGAAGATGGATAAAATCACTAGACGATTGAAGATAGATAAACTTATGAAAAGATATCCTGATGAACTTTCTATTGGACAGATGAAACGTGTTTCTATTGCCCGTGCCTTGTTAAAGGATGCACCTGTATTATTATGTGATGAACCAACAGGGGCCCTTCATTATAAACAGGCCAAAGAGGTTATGACACTCTTAAAGGAAGTATCTGAAGATCGTTTAGTCATCGTTGTTTCTCATGATACATCCCTATTAGATGAATATGTTGATGTACTCATAGAGATGAAGAACCAGACATTACATACAATTAAAGACAATCATATAGATAAAGAAGTACTTATTCCTCAACATAAGAAACACTTCTCTATGCGTTATAGTTTTAAAGAAGTATTGGGAGAAAGAAAGAGACTCGCATTACTTTCACTTTTTCAGATATTAGTCATTGTAACATCTCTAGTGATTATAAGTGGTTTAAATGGTCTTTCTACCTCTATAGAGAAATCTTACACGGAAGCACCACTTAAAGATATTGTGACTATATCCAGTCATGATGGAGAACCATTGTCTTTAAAAGAAAAAGGTACTAAACATTTTGATATAGAAAGTGGGTATATCAAAGGAGTTAATGCCTTGTTGATTCGTTTACCTAAAAAGACAAAACATATTAAATTGATATCAGGACATCTGCCTCATAATACAAATGAAGTCATTATCACCAATAATTTATCTTATAAACTTAAATCAGAATTTACATGTCACCTATTAGAAAATGAAACATATAAAGTAGTGGGAGTAATAGAAGATAATTTCTATCAGGATCGATTCGTTTGTTTTCATCATGATATAGATAAAAAATATCCAGATTTATTAAGAGATGACAAAATAGATGTAGTCACAAAGGATCCTGAAACTCTTATTAAACGTTATGAAAAGGACTATGAAGTAGATAATGATGTATATATGAAGAAGATGAGTTATGGAACACTTATTTCTATTGGTCATATGATTGCGTTAGTTTATATGATGATCAGCTTATTTGTGGCAATAGAACTTACAAAAACAGTCTTCTCTTCTTTATATTTAGAAAGAAGTCGTTCACTTGCCTTGAAAATTTCTATGGGTGCATCTTATAAACAATTACAGCGTGAATCAAAGATAGAAGTACTCATTATTGGTACATTTATTTATTCTATGAGTATAGTGATGTTTATCATTATACTTTCTATTCTTCCTATTACATCATTTAAGGATTATTATCATTTTACCTGCCTTGCATCTCCTTTTTATTTCTATATTATTTTCTATTTTCTCTACCTTTTTATACTCTTACTTTCTGCCTCTGCACCATTTAAGCGTATTAAAAATGAAAGTATTGTTTCATTACTCAGGGAGGAATAATATGATTCAAATTAAATCAATCAATAAACGTTACCTACATGAACATGTATTAGAAAACATTACTTGTACTCTTCCTGATACAGGATTTGTATCACTTGTTGGGCCAAGTGGATGCGGAAAAAGTACTTTGCTTCATATTATTGCTGGACTTGATCATGATTACTCAGGAGAAGTGATATATGAGAAGAATAAGAAAGTTTCTATCATTTTTCAGGACTTTCATCTTATACCTTGGCTGTCTATTAATAATAATATACGTCTCTATGACTACTTTCATAAATCATCCTATACATTGGATGAAACATTAACGAAACAATTTAAGAAAACATCTGTGAGTGCACTTTCTTTAGGACAAAGACAACGTACTGCGATAGAGCGTGCACTTTATTATGATCCAGATATTATTCTATGTGATGAACCAACAGCTTCACTTGATCCAGATAATGCAGAGAGAGTATTAAAGATGTTGAAGCAGCGTTCTCATTCTTCTCTTGTATTATTTGTATCTCATGATGAAGCATCAGTAAAACAATATAGTGATCGTATTATAGAGATGAAGGATGGATGTATTATAAAGGATACACTTATTAAAAAGACAGAAAATTATCCTCGAGAGAACCATATCAATAATAAGCCACGACATTTTCCTATACTTAAATTAACTATCCAATCATTCTTAAGTAGTCGTAAAAGATTTTTTCAGATGTCATTTTCTCTATCTATCGCATTATTATGTTTGATGATGACATTTACCTTTACATTCTCTTTTCGTAATACTATTTATCAATATCTTTCTTCGTTGATTCCACAGAGGTCTATTACTTATAAGTTACGTAATGATGATCCTTTATCTATAACTCGTTTCAATGAAGCATCCTATCATTATCTGAATTTAGTTGATTATGATTTGATGGGAATCTCTCATAATAGCCAAAGATATCAGAAGAATGACGTATTATTTATATCAGATGACTCGTCCTATACCACTCATTATATATATGGTAGAGCTCCACAAAATAATGATGAAATTGCGGTACCTCTCTCTACTGCAAGAAAGCTTGCACAAAAGAATAAGGTCAATACATTACTTAATACAACTTGGACAATCTATTATAAGCATCAATTAAAAATCAAAGGTATAGAAGTAAAAATAGTAGGTATCTCTCCACAAACCTATAATTATGATGCTTTTTATATGTATGAATTTGCGAATTATCGTTGGATAGAATCCATCTTTAATCAGACACCGACTGCAAGATATGGCATGTTGAAGTATAAGGAAGATAAATCTATTATAGATTCCTTGAAAAAGAATTATCCTGAATATGAATTCAAGACAATGGGGGAATCAACGAAAAAAACATTTAATCAGAATATGAATAGAATTCAGATGATTTTAGTTGTATTCTCTATTCTTACAATACTTTCATCTATATTTATGATTATGGAAATCATGATTCTCCATGCGATGCATTTAAAGAAGGATCATGCGATTATGAAGGCTTATGGTGAAAAGAAGATACATATTTTTAAAATGTCATTCTATCAATGTTTGATTCTTCATTCTTATAGCTATGTGACAGCATCTCTAGTATTACTGGGTATTATGAAGATAATGAATCAAATAATCCCACAGATTACAGACTTCCCTATGCATCTTACATTCCAACCTCTTATTATGTTGATATTGTGGATTGGTTCTTTCTTATTAGTTTGTTTCTCTACACTATTTAGTATTCTTTATATTATCAAACTCAATCCATCCCGCATCCTTAAAATGAGATGATACTTCTTGCAAATAATAGGAAATTATGATAAGGTGTGTAGGTATATAAAAGTCAAGGAACTAGAGTAGTAGATGGTCATGCTTTTTAAGAGAACTTATGGCTGGTGTGAATAAGTAAAGTCATCCATTGAACTCACTAGGGAGATGGGTCTGTGATAAGCAGATCACGTATTGCTGCGTTAAAGCATTAAGCGCATGAATCAGTCTTCATGAACTAAGGTGGTACCGCGAGTTCTCGTCCTTAGACATGAGGACTTTTTTTATTTTAAAAGTGGAGGAGACAAAATTATGGCTTATGATCATAAAATAGCAGAAAAGAAATGGCAGAAATACTGGGAAGAGAATAAGACATTCGAAACAGATGTTTATGATTTCTCAAAGCCTAAATACTATGCCTTAGACATGTTCCCTTATCCATCAGGACAAGGTCTTCATGTTGGACATCCAGAAGGATATACAGCAACTGACATCATGTCAAGAATGAAGAGAATGCAGGGATATAACGTATTGCATCCAATGGGATTTGACTCATTTGGTTTACCTGCTGAACAGTATGCGATCAAGACAGGTAACCACCCTGAAGGATTTACATTAAAGAATATTCAGACTTTCACTAAACAGTTAAAGATGTTAGGTTTCTCATTTGACTGGGATAAGCAGGTATCTACTTGTGATCCTAGCTTCTATAAATGGACTCAGTGGATTTTTAAACAGTTATATGAAGATGGTTTAGCTAGATATGTAGATATTCCTGTTAACTGGTGTGAAGAATTAGGTACAGTACTTGCGAACGATGAAATCATCGATGGTAAGAGTGAACGTGGTGGATTCCCAGTTATTCGTAAGAATATGAAACAGTGGGTTATTGATATCCCTAAATATGCTGAAAGATTACTTGCAGGATTAGAAGAAGTTGATTGGCCAGAATCTACTAAAGAAATTCAGAGAAACTGGATTGGTAAATCAATCGGTGCTCATGTTGATTTTAAGGTAGATGGTTATGATGATAAATTCACAGTATTCACAACACGTTGTGATACATTATTTGGAGCTACTTATTGTGTATTAGCACCAGAACATGAATTAGTAGAAAAGATTACGACTCCTGATAAGAAGGATGAAGTAAAAGCTTACTTAGATGTATGTGCAACTAAGTCAGAACTTGAAAGAACTGAATTAAATAAAGAAAAGACTGGTGTCTTCATTGGTGCTTATGCAATCAACCCAGTAAATGGTAAGAAGATTCCAATCTGGATTTCTGACTATGTATTAGCTGGTTATGGAACAGGTGCTATCATGGCTGTTCCTGCACATGATGATCGTGACTATGCTTTCGCAAAGAAGTTTGGTATCGATATTATTCCAGTATTAGAAGGTGGAGATGTTACTAAGGAAGCATGGACACAGGATGGTGTACATATCAACTCTGACTTCTTAAATGGTTTAGATAAACAGGAAGCAATCGATAAGATGTTAGACTGGTTAGAAGAACATCATTGTGGTTCTAAGCATGTTAACTATCGTTTAAGAGAATGGATTTTTGCAAGACAGAGATATTGGGGTGAACCAATTCCAGTCATTAACTTTGATGATGGAACATCTGTTGCATTAAGTGATGATCAGTTACCACTTATCCTACCTGAACTTGAAGATTATAGTCCATCAAAGACAGGTTCTTCTCCATTAGATAAGGCTGTTGACTGGGTCAATGTAGAAGTAGATGGTAAGAAGGGTAAGAGAGAAACAAGTACAATGCCTGGTTCTGCAGGATCTTCTTGGTACTTCTTAAGATATATTGATCCACATAACGATAAGGCTATTGCGGATCCAGAATTATTAAAGCACTGGATGCCAGTTGATTTATATGTTGGTGGACCAGAACATGCAGTAGGACACTTATTATATTCACGTATGTGGAATAACTATTTATATGACAAGGGTATCGTACCAGTTAAAGAACCATTCAAGAAGTTATACCATCAGGGTATGATTCTTGGCCCAAATGGTGTGAAGATGTCTAAGTCAAAGGGTAATGTTATTAATCCAGATGATATTGTAGAAGCATATGGTGCAGATACATTACGTCTATATGAAATGTTTATGGGTCCTCTTGAAGCATCTAAACCTTGGAGTGAAACAGGTGTAGAAGGTTCAAAGAAATGGCTAGAACGTGTTTATAGACTATTTGTTGAATCTGATAAGTTAACTGATACAAATGATGGTTCACTAGACTTCGTATATCATTCAACAGTTAAGAAGGTGACTGAAGACTATGAAAACCTTGGCTTTAATACAGCTATCTCACAGATGATGATCTTCATCAATGAAGCATATAAGGCTAAAGCAGTTTATAAGCCATATGCAGAAGGTATCGTAAAGATGCTTTCATGTATTGCACCTCATATCTGTGAAGAAATGTGGGAAAAACTTGGTCATGAAGGAACCATTGCTTATGAAGCATGGCCAACATATGAAGAAGACAAGCTTGTTGTATCTACAATTGAAATTGCAGTACAGGTAAATGGTAAAGTACGTGGACGTTTATCTATTAATAAGGATCAGGAAGCTGAATCTGTTAAACAGCAGGCATTAGAACTTGAAAATGTTAAGGCACATACTGATGGTAAAGAAATTAAGAAAATCATTTATGTTCCTAATAAGATTGTAAATATTGTAGTTAAATAATTCGTTAAGGCATCTCTTAGGAGATGTCTTTTTTGGATTAATAGATGATTTCTTCATGATAGTAAGAGAGGATATGATATAATGATATCAAGGAGGCGATAAAGTATGGAAATGAAACATCATTTGAGAAAGATGACATTTGAAGGAAAAAGTTACAATGTTTTAACGGATGAGGAATTAGAAGACTTAGTTGTTTCTGAGATTTATGATAGAAAATATAAAGAGGGAAATGTAGAACTAGTAGATTTTGATCAGTTTGTGAAAGATCGAGAAGAAAAATATGGCTTATAAAGTTTTTCTCGATAAAGAAGTTATAAATAAATTAGATCAAATTGATAAGTATTGTATTAATCATTATAATAACTATTCTTTTGGAAAGAGGCTGTTTTGTCAGATTGAAAGAGTATGCAGTACTATTCAATATAAACCTAGATTATATCCTGAAATAAGACCTTATCATCATAAAATAGTATTAGCTGGGTTAGGATATAAGCTCTATTATATTGTTGATGATTATAACAAAATGATTGTTGTCTATAGATTAATGAAATTTACTGAAAGGTATTAGAAAGATGGTATCGATAAATATCATCTTTTTGTATGCTAAGAAATTAAAATAGAAAGCCTATTTGTACTTTGTTGTTCTGCTTGGTAGTATACATATGAATAAAATGATGTAAATGACTAAGTGAATGAGTGAACTACTCAGGTTTAATTCGTTAAGGCATCTCTTAGGAGGTGTCTTTTTTTTCATTACTTAGAACAAATAACCTGAAATAAGTGATACACTATAATTTGGAAGATGGAGGTATCACTCATGTTTTATAGTATAGGGGATGTTTCAAAAATACTGAATGTATCAAAAGAAATGATACGATATTATGAAAAACAGGGAGCATTGAAGCCTGCTCGTAAAGAAAATAATAATTATCGTTCTTATTCTACAATGGATATATTCTTTTTGATGGAAATGATTAGATATCAGGCATTAGGGCTTACTACTACTGAAATAAATCAGCTATTGAATAATAATTATATGCAAAGTTATTCGGATTGTTTATCAAACTATCATAAGAAACTAGAGAAAGAAATTACATTTAAAATGGTTTTGAAAGATCGTATAAAAGAAATGGCTGATATAGAGCTAAAACGAGTCAATTAAACATTAATCATTATTGGTTTAAAAATGTAGATGAACATGAGTATGTATTTTTATGCAAAGGAAAAGATGATTGTTATGGTGAGATAGAATTAACAAAAGAAAATAGAAATATAGTGTTTGCTGGACAGAATTTTACTTTTTTTGAAAGTATGGTTATTTTTAATGAAGAAGATGAAAACTGGGTTTATGCAATTAATACGAATTACAAAGAAACACTTAATATAGAAATGTCTGATGCAGTCAAGCAAAAAAGCCAATTATGTATTTGTACAATGATTGATATGTCAGAGGTAGGCTGCTTTAATAGAAAACTATTAGAACCAATATTAAAATATATCGAGGAACACCAAATGACTATTGTTGATAAAATACGTGGTATTATTATCTGCAGAGGTTATCAAAATAACAAATATCAAAGAATAATGGAGATTCAAATTCCTATCAAACCTTGAAGGGCTTTCAAGGTTTTTTTGATGTTTTTGAGAATAATATCACAATACATCTCTTGAATACTTGTGAAAAATAAATCTTGACCTTGAAATAATTACACCCATTAGAATAATGATAGAAGATAAAGGAGACTGAAATTATGTATTCAAAATTATTTACACCTTATAAGGTAGGAAATTGTGAGGTTCCTAACCGACTAGTCGTACCAGCAATGGTTACAAATTATTGTACTGAGGATGGATTTTTAACAGAACGTTATATGAAATATATCGAGGAGAAGGCCAAAGGTGGATGGGGTATGATTATCACTGAAGACTACAGTGTTACTCCACATGGAAAGGGATATCAATATATCCCAGGATTTTATAAGGATGAACATGTTGAATTAAATAAAGAACTTACAAAAATGGTTCATTCTTATGGCTCAACTATTTTTTGTCAGATGTACCACCCTGGAAGACAGAGTTCTCATTTTGTGAATGGTGGTGTACAGCCTATTGCACCTTCAGCTACTAAAGACCCAATTTGTATGGATCTTGCAAGAGAAATGACTGTTGAAGAGATTCATATTTTAGTGAATGAATTTGCGGAAGCAGCAAGAAGATGTAAAGAATCAGGGTTTGATGGTATTGAACTCCATTGTGCTCATGGATATCTTTTGGCTGAATTCCTAAGCTCATATGTCAATAAGCGCACAGATGAATATGGAGGATGTTTTGATAACCGTGTAAGAATTGTGGATGAGATTCTTGCTGCAATGAGAGAAAAAGTAGGAGATTTTCCAATTCAAGTACGTGTTTCATCTCGCGAGTTTGTACAGGGTGGACGTACAGAAGCAGAGACTTATCAATTAGTGAAACATTTGGAAAGAATTGGATTTGATGCAATTCATGTATCTAATGGTGTTTATGCAGCACCTGCTGAAAAGCAGATTATTGCGCCAATGTTCACTGATCATGCATTGAATATGGAAAGATCATATAATATTAAAAAGATTGTAGATATTCCAGTTATTCTAGCAAATAGAATTAATGAGCCTGGTATGGCTGATATTTTATTAGATATGGATAAATGTGATTTTGTCGGTATGGCAAGAGGCTCTTTGGCTGATCCTATGCTTCCTAAAAAAGCAAAAGAAGGAAAAATGGATCAGATTAATTACTGTATTGGATGCTTACAGGGATGTGAGTGGGCTCTATTTGATGGAAAAGGTGTGACATGTTTAGTTAATCCTAGAGTAGGTAGAGAGTATGAATGTGATTTAACACCTGTAAAAGAACCTAAAAATGTTATGGTTGTAGGTGGTGGTCCAGCTGGATTAATGGCAGCAAGAACTGCAGCTATTAGAGGACACAATGTTTCACTCTATGAATCTAAAAATTCATTAGGTGGGCAATTTGAAAGTGCTGCTTATCCAATTGGAAAAGGTGAATTATCTACATTTATATCATCAATGAGAGCTAATTTAGAAGCGCTAAATGTACCTGTTCATTTAGAAACAGAAGTCACTGAAGAATTAATTCAGAAAGTACGTCCTGATGCGATTGTTTTGGCGACTGGCGCAAAACCAGTTATGCCTCCTATTAAAGGTATTGATCAGGAACATGTACATTTTGCAGAAGATATGTTATTAGGTAAGCATGATTATCCTAATGGACCTATTGTAGTATGTGGTGGTGGAGAAGTTGGTTCAGAAACAGCACACTATTTACAGGAAAAGAATCATCAGGTAACTGTTGTAGAAATGCAAAGTGATATTCTAAATGATATGATGCCTATTTCAAGAGAATATTTATTAAAGATGATGAGAGAATCGGGTGTGAATGTAAAAACTAATTTTAAAGTAAAAGAAATCACAAAAGATGCAGTAATCGGTATAGATCAAGAAGGTCAATTAGTATCATTACCAGCAGAAATGGTTGTTTCTGCATTTGGATATAAATCATTTAACCCATTAGAAGAAATAGCTCGTTCTAACTGTAAAGAAGTATATGTGATTGGTGGGGCTGTGAAGGCAGGTAGTGCTATTCCAGCTACAAAAGAAGGATTAGAAGTAGGATTAAAACTTTAAACGAAACAATGACATCTCATTTTTGAGGTGTCTTTCTTTTTGTAGGGAATGTTAGAATCTATGAGTATTTTCTCTAATGATTGAGTATTAAATAGTAGAGATACTTTTTAGCTACTTAATGATTAGGGGATGAATTAAAAAGCGTTTAGTTCTCTTTATAGGTGAAGGACACTTAATAAATTAGAAAGAGGAAATTCATTTTTTTTGGTAATAGGTTATAATTATGGTATAATTATCCCATAATAAGGAGGTGTTAAAGATGCCACAAATCATTCCAATTAAAGATTTAAAGAAAACTTCGGAAATTTCTGAGATGTGTCATAATACAAACGATCCTATATTTATTACCAAAAATGGTTATGGAGATATGGTGATTATGAGTATGGAAGCATATGAAGAAGCAATGAAAAAAATAGATATATACAGAAATATTGAAATTTCTGAAGAACAAGTGAAGAATGGTCAAGTAAAAGACGCCAAGAAATCACTTGAAAACATGAGGGCAAAATATGAGTTATAGGCTAAATATTACTAAAAATGCAGATGAACTGTTGGATCATCTTGTTTGTTACTTGATTTATTGTTTAAAAAATAAACAAGCTGCTAGACATCTGTTAGATGGCATTGATATGATTTATGACAATCTGATTGAAAATCCATATCAATACCCACCATGTATTGATCAATATTTAGCTAAAAAGCATTACAGAAATGCAATTGTTCCTCAAATGAATTACAGTGTTGTTTATGATATTAAAGATGATGAAGTAAATATTTTAGGTGTATTTCATCAGCTTGAAAATATTAAAGATAAACTTTAATGGTATGTTTCTATGGTAGAATTAATGTATCATAAAAGGCGGATTTCTGTCCGCCTTTTACACGTGTGCCGGGCATGGCACTGATTCAGTCGGAGATAGTCCGACCACAGGTAATTAC
>NZ_UQGV01000049.1 GCF_900540665.1 uncultured Catenibacterium sp.
TCCTTCACTCCTACCTTTATGGTATCGGCTTGTGGTTCACTACACTTGGCGGTAATTACCTGTGGTCGGACTATCTCCGACTGAATCAGTGCCATGCCCGGCACACTTGAAAGGGGAGTTTTTTAATGACTCCCCTCCTCTATTAAAAAAAGAAGCAATTATGCTTCTTTTCTATATGAGCAATTTACCTATGAATAGAACTTCTAATACTATATTTAGAATTATCAGGTAAATAAATAGTACCTTCTTATATTTTTTATAATTATTGAATAATGATACAGCTGCACAAATAACGAGCAGTGATGCCATCACCAGATACATAGTTTCAATAATTATATTCCCTTTCGCAAGTGTCATACCAAATACATAAAGTATGACAGCCATCAAGCTTGCTGCAAGAGATACAATAATTACCTTTTTCTGGTTTTCCATTAAGCATCCCTTTCAAGTTCTTTTAGTAAAGATTTTCCAATACCAGGATTTTCTACATTAAAGTTATCAGCAATAGTTGCACCAATCACTGCATAGCTTTCTAACAATCCAAGATTTTTTGGTTTATGAAGTGATTTGCTGTAAATAAGTAGTGGAACATGTTCTCTAGTATGATCAGTTCCTTTCCAAGTAGGATCATTACCATGATCTGCTGTAATCATGATTAAATCATCATCATTGACTGCAGCCATTAAATCAGATAATTGTGCATCAAATTCTTCAATAGCATCTCCATAGCCAATCGCATTTCTACGATGTCCATAAACTGCATCAAAGTCTACAAGATTCACAAAGATAAGTCCATGATGTTCTTTTTTGGCGAGTTCAATTGTCTTTTCCATACCATCTTTATTAGATACTGTATGAATGCCTTCAGTAATGCCTTCATCTACGAAGATATCAGGAATCTTACCAACACCTACAACATCAAGTCCTGCATCCTTTAAGCTATTAAGTACTGTTTTATCAAATGGCTTTAATGCATAATCATGTCTATTAGGTGTACGTTTAAATTCACCTTTTTTACGTCCAACAAAAGGTCTTGCTATTACACGTCCAACTTTCCATCTTTCATCCATGAGTAGTTCTCTTGCAATATGACATGCATCGTATAATTCTTCTAGTGGAATAATTTCTTCATTGGCTGCAATCTGGAATACAGAATCGGCTGATGTATAAACAATCCAGTCTCCTGTTTCTAACTGCTTTTCTCCAAGATCATCTAAAATTTTTGTGCCACTTTCAGCATAGTTACCTAAGCATTTTCTACCTGTCTTTTCTTCAAAAAGCTTGATAAACTCTTCTGGGAAGCCAGTATCTGTAAATGTTTTAAAAGGCTTAGTGACTTTAAGACCCATCATTTCCCAATGTCCTGTCATTGTATCCTTGCCGTTAGAGACTTCCTTTAGTGTAGCAGTAGTACCTAGAGGATGAGTAATTGGATGAATACCTTTAAAATCACCTAAATTACCTAAGCCCAATCCTTCCATATTAATAACATTCAGACCGTTTTTCGCTTCACAAATATGACCAATTGTATTAGCACCTTCATCTCCAAATAAAGCAGCATCTTCAGCATTTCCAATACCCATTGAGTCACATACAATCACAAATATTCTTTTGTATAATTCCTTACTCATCTTTTTTCCTCCTTGCATTGCCTGGATGATATTTATTATAGTCATCCAGTATCTGCTTATGTGTAACATGTGTATAGATTGTTGTTGTAGAAATATCCTGATGTCCAAGCATCACCTGAATAGATCTTAAATCACAATGATTTTCCAATAAAGTGGTCGCAAATGTATGTCTCAACATATGAGGTGTAAAATGATCTCTCACCCCTGCTTCTAATACAAGCTTTTGGAGAATGTTATAGAAGTTTTCTCTTGTCATACGACGACCATCATTCATCATAAAAAGCCATTGATTATTCTTTTTATTAAAGAAAGAACGTTCATTTTGCATATAGTTATAGACATAAGAGCATGTTTCTTTATCTAATGGAATTAATCGTTCTTTATTCCCTTTTCCTACGACACGAACATTAGAAACAGAGTGATTGATATCATTTATTTCCAGATGAACAAGTTCGCTTATTCTCATACCTGTATTAATAAGAAGAAGCATCATTGTTTTATTTCTTTTGCCTGCTGGATTGCTATCATCGATACTCTTAATAACCTTGATGATTTCTTCTAGACTTAATACTTTAGGAAGTTTTTTGTCTGTTTTTGGCAGATCATATTGCAGCATGATATCCTGCATGCCTCTTGTCCTAGATAAAAACTCATTGTACTGCCTTAAAGAAACGATTTTTCTTCTTATAGAAGTAACCTTATATCCATCATCCTTTAATTTGCAGAAATAAGCGTCTATATGAGATAAATCAAACTTTTTTATATCATAATCGATATATTCATAAAAAGCTCTTATATCCCTTATATAACCCTGTACAGTATTATCACTCAAGCCTCTTTCAAATAATAAATAGCTTTTAAAATCTTTTAAATCATATTCTTGCACGTGCTACACCTCTTGTCTATTATAACAACTTTTCTTAACTGTTTCCATCATGACGCTTACTATCTGGATGATAGTCTTTTGCCTTGATTAGATGCGCACTTGTCATTTTGTTAATATTCTCAATAAGACTATCAATAGGATCTGTCTTATTATTCTTTGTATCAAATATATTCATCTGCTGAATAATAGAATCTTTTCTTTTCACATTATTCAATGTTACACCAATGAGTCTTAATGGTTCATGAGTGTAATGCTTAGTAAAAAGCATCATGACATAACTATATATCTTTTCATAATCATTAATATAATCCTGTATCAGCATTTGTCTTGTCACACTGTGAAAACGCGTGTATTTTAATGTGATTACAATACAATTAGAATACATATCATGTTTTAAAGCGCGCTCAGAAACCGTTAAACATACTTTTTTAAATTCTTCTTTTAAACTATCCCCATCACTTATATCACTCTCAAAAGTTGTAGAGTGCCCAATTGATTTCATATCAGTATCTTCATAAATAACTGGTGAAAGATCCCTGCCATTTGCACGGTTGTAATAAATTAATGTATTCTTCCCTAAAAATTGTCTTATAGTCTGATAATTATCGTAATTCGCAATATCTCCAATTGTCTTGATTCCAGCTTCTTCTAGTTTAGGTGCAGTCTTTTTTCCAATGCCATACATATCCCCTACTTTAATAGGCCAAAGAACTTCTTTAAGATTCTTTTGGGTGATAATGGTAATTCCTAAAGGTTTCTTCATATCTGAAGCCATCTTTGAAAGAAACTTATTAGGAGAAATGCCAATCGAGCAAGGAAGAGATAAGGTAGACAAAATCCTATCCTGCATTTCCTTGGCGACAATATAAGGCTGTACGTGCGTCACTGTAAAATAATCACTCATATCTACATAACATTCATCAATACTCGCTATCTCGACTTTGTTGCTATAAGTATAAACAATATCAAAGAATTTCTGTGATAGTTCATGATATAGATTAAAATGCGGTTCTACCACGATCAAATCAGAACATTTCTCTTTAGCCATAAATAAAGGCATAGCAGAACTAATACCAAATTGTCTTGCTTCATAAGAAGCAGTAGATACAACGCTTCTTTTAGAATTATGACTGATGACAATTGGCTTTCCTCTTAATTCTGGATGCTGTGAAATTTCACAATTGGCATAAAAAGCATTCATATCAATATGAAATATAATACGCATACTCACCCTCCCAAAAAAAGAGCATATAACTTATATGCTCATCCTTGTAATAATCTTTTAGCATTTTCAATTGCTTCTGGAGTAATCACATCTCCTGAAAGCATCTTAGCAATTTCTTCTATTCTTTCGTCTTCATTTAATACTGCAAGTGATGAATAAGTCTCTTCATCCTGTGTTAGTTTCTTGATTGCATAATGATGATCAGCATGAATAGCAACCTGTGGTAAATGAGTGATACATAATACCTGATTGTTTAAAGCTATAGAATGCATTTTCTGACCAATTGCATCCGCAACTTTACCACTTACTCCAGTATCAATTTCATCAAATACAAGAGTATTGATACCGGTCTTAGACATTGTAATTGTCTTAATTGCAAGCATTAAACGAGATATTTCACCACCACTCGCAGTTTCATTTAATGGTGTAAATGCCTGTCCCTTATTCATAGAAACCACAAATGTAATAACGTCTTTTCCCATGTCATTAAGGTTACATTCTTTAATATCCACCTTTAACTTTGCATTTGGTAAATATAGATCCTGTAGTTCTTTTTCTAATGCATCGACAAATATAGTTCCCTGTTCATTTCTTAATGCAGTCAGCTTTTGTGCAATCTTATAAGCGTCCTGATAAGCGTGCTCTTTCTGTTTATTTAAATCTGCAAGAACATCTTCACGATTAAGTGAGGCATCTAGCTTTTCTTTTAAATCTGCCTGAGCCTGATAGATATCATCACATGAATAGCCATATTTTCTTTGCAGACGATGAATTGTGAAAAGTTCTTCCTGTAATTCATTAAAGCGATATTCATCAAAATCAATTGAATCAAATGCTGTTTCAACACGATCTACAATATCCTGCATACTATAATACTCATTATAGAATTCATCATACAATGAAGAAAATGTTTCATTATCACTCATATGACCAAGAGCACTTAATGCATCATTAATTCGACTTAATGCCCCCTGACGCTCTGACATAGATTCATTAAAAGCAGTCATATAGCCATGCATAGATTCATAATTCTTCATCACCCTGAGTTCATCTTCCAGACTGTCAATGATCTCATCTGTGTACTCAAAATCTTTTAGTTCATCATATTGCTTCTTATAATATTCTATTCTTTCATCACTTAAATCTTCCTGTTCAAGTTTCTTGATTTTCTGTGATATTTTCTTATATTCAAAATAATGATTTTGATATTCAGACAAAAGGGCTTCATCCTGATGATTCATAAATGACTGCAATATCTTTAAATGATTTTTCACATTAAAGATTTCCTGTGTCTGATATTGTGAATGAATATCTAATAAGCAAGGCGCAATCTGCTTTAAAGCACTGTTTGTAACAGTACGATAATTGATTTTAATTGTTGAACGTCCATTATCCATTATTTCTTTTGTAATAATTAAATCATCATCACCTTCTATATTGAGTTCATCCAAGATAAGGCCAATATGATCATTCATATCAAACACACCTTCAATAACTGCTTTCTTGGCGCCTTTTCTTACTAATGAAGAAGATGCTCTAGCACCACATAGCTGTTCAAGTGCATTGATAATAATAGATTTACCTGCACCTGTTTCCCCAGTCAAGGCTGTCATGCCTTCTTCAAAGTCCACTTGTGTTTGATCAATAATGACAAAAGAAGAGATAAAAAGACTTTTCAACATTTAAAATCACCTGCTTTCATTAAAATGTTTATGTGCTTCTGTGACAACGTCATCAATACAATAATCACTATTTTCTTGATGATCATTCACAAAATAACCAAGGAATTCAATATTACCTTCCCCTCCAGTTATCGGAGAGAATGTCAATCCTTTTAAAGAAAAACCATTATCATTTGCATAGCCGATTACTTCTTTAATGACTCTTTTATGGACCTTCGGATCCTTTACAATACCATGTTTTCCAACATCATCTTTTCCTGCTTCAAACTGAGGCTTAATTAAAGAAACAATCACACCATCTGGCGCAATGACGTTCTTTAATGCATTGAACATATGTCTTAAAGAAATAAAAGAGACATCAATAGAGGCAAATGTAGGCATACCATATTTGAAATCTTCTAGCTGTGCATAACGAAAATTATACTGTTCCATTACTTCTACACGTTCATCATTACGAAGCTTCCATACTAGCTGATTTGTTCCTACATCAACTGCATAAACCTTCTGAGCACCATGCTGTAAAGCACAATCTGTAAAACCACCCGTAGAAGACCCAATATCAATCATAATGACATCTGTAAGATCCAAATGATAAAGATCAATGGCTTTTTCAAGCTTTAAACCACCACGAGATACATATCTTAGCTTTTCACCCTTAACAAAAAGCTTTGTATCAACTGGAATTTTAGTTCCTGGTTTATCAATATAATCATTTTCATCTCTCACAATGCCTGCCATAATAGCTCTTTGTGCCTGATTTCTAGACTCAAATAAGCCTTGCTGGACACATAAAATATCAATTCTTTCTTTTTTCATGTTCTATTTCCTCAATTTTATTTTTCAAATCATTCAACGAAATATGTTCCTGTTTATATAAGAACTCGTTATCTCCAAAGGTGACATAATGATCATCAATACCAATAAATGACATATCAACATGAATATGATTCTTTTCATAATATAAACTCATAATACTACCTAAAGAACCATTTATAAGATCCGTTTCATAAACAATGATTGGTTTATCACTTATTCTTTCTAACATATCTTTATCTATTGGTTTGATGAATCTTGCATTAATAATATTAATAGGAAGATGATCAGTCTCAGCCATCTTTAAAACTGCTAGTACATTATCACCATAAGTAACAACATTTACAGCCGCATCTTCCGTTTCTTTAATTAGTTCCCATTGACCTACTTTTATAGTCTCATCAGTATGATGGTGTGTATTAATAACTTTGTTTTTTGAATAACGCATCACATATGGATGATCTTTATTTTGATATGCTGTATTAATCATTTTTTGTGCTTCTTCTTCATTTTTAGGTGCCATAATAATAACACCTGGAATAGGTGCAATAAGACCAATATCAAAAACACCATGATGTGTCGCACCATCTCCACCTACTAAGCCAGCACGATCAATACCAATAAGACATGGAAGATTCATTCTCGCAATATCATGATTAAGCTGATCATATGCACGCTGGAAAAAAGAAGAATAAACACTTAAGAATGGGAATTCTTCTCCCTGAGAAAGACCTGCCGCAAGAGTCATTGCATGTTCTTCTGCAATCCCAACATCGAATGAACGATCTGGATAATTTTTAAAGATTTTCTGTAAACAGCTGCCTGTAATCATGGCTGGAGTAATTACACATATATCATCATGTTTATTCATCAAGTACTCTACATGATCACTCACCGATTGACTCCATGAATGTTTTTCTTGATCTAATACAGGCTGAATACCTTTAACTATGTCAAAAGCTCCTACACTGTGATAAACCCCTGAGCGATCCTTTTCTGCAGGCTCATAGCCTTTTCCCTTCTTTGTCAGAACATGAAGGACAACGCTATGATCCAAGTTCTTTACTGTTTCTAAAGCACGAATCAACTCTTCAATATTATGCCCATCAACAGGACCTATATAATCTAAATCAAACTGAGCAAATGGCGTATCCAGTAAGATTTTTCTTTTTACTTTATCTTTTACTCGCTTTGTCGCATCAAATATTTTCTTACCAAAATCAGACTGTGAAAGTATCTCAGTATAATTACTTTTTGCCTGATTATACTTATAAGACATTCTTACATCTGATAAAAAGTTTGATAAACCTCCTACATTGCGAGAAATAGACATATTGTTATCATTCAATATAACAATGACCTTAGTATCAATTCCACCAAGAAAATTCAAGGCTTCTAGAGATTCACCACTCATTAATGCAGCATCTCCAATAATACTAATAACTTCAAAGTTTTCTTTTTTAAGGTCACGCGCAATAGCTAAACCTGTCGCACCAGATATAGTGGTAGAAGAATGTCCTGCTTCCCAAGGATCATGAATGCTTTCATGACGATTCTGGAAGCCACACATCCCGCCATATTTCTTAAGTTTATTAAACATAGGTGCACGACCAGTCAAGATTTTATGAACATAAGCCTGATGTCCCACATCAAAAAGGAACTTATCCTTTGGCGAATCAAATACATAATGAAGGGCAACAGTAAGTTCTACTATACCTAAATTACTGGAAAAGTGACCTCCTGTTTTAGAAATATTTTCGATTAGAAAATCCCTTATATCCTGTGATAACTGATTTAGTTCGTCAATATTCAATTGTTTCAAGAATCGAGGGTTCTCAATCTTCTTAATTTCCATTTAATTCACTCTTTTCATAATAATCTGGAATAATTCAATCATCAATCCATGATTAAGTTGTAAATCATAAACATCAGCCAAACATTCTTCAAATAATTCTTCTACACGTTTTTGAGATTTTTCTAAACCAAGCAATGAAACATATGTAGACTTATGATTCGCAATATCACTGCCTACTTTCTTACCTAATGTTTCAGTTGTGCTTGTTACATCTAAAATATCATCTTGAATCTGAAATGCAAGACCTAGCTTAAATCCGATGTTTTCTAACTTATCAGCATCTTCTTTTTTCGCAATTAATCCTGCAATCTTCATAGGGACTGAAATAAGTGCACCTGTCTTATCGTGATGAATAGCTTGTAATTCATCAAGTGTTGCAGTATGTGTTTCAAAATACATATCCTGCTGCTGACCATAAATCATACCACCTAGTCCAGACGCATTATATAAATAACGCAGTACTTCCACTTTAAGTGGATCATCAAGATCCATTCTTAAAATCACATTCATTGATTCATTTAATAAAGCATCACCTGCTAAAATTGCAGTTGCTTCATCAAATTGTTTATGACATGTTGGTTTTCCTCGTCTTAAATCATCGTTATCCATTCCAGGAAGATCATCATGAATTAAAGAATATGTATGAATCATTTCAATAGCACATGCAATATCAATATATCTATGATAATCAACACTATATGCACGTAATGTCTGAATAAATAGAAGTGGTCTTAATCTTTTACCACCTGCCATCACAGAATATGTCATAGCTTCCTTTACTGATCCTGGACGATATGAAGATAAGATTTCTTTTAATCTCGCATTTACTTCTTCAATAATATTATTCATCATCATCACCTAGATAATCTTTTAATTGATTTTCCTCAAATATTTTAGTTACTTCCTGATCAACATCTTTTAACTTCTGATCACAAAAAGCAGCAAGTGACACACCTTCCTTGTAAAGGTCAAGGCTCTCATCTAAAGATGCTTCATTGTTTTCTAATAAATCAATAATTTCATCTAGACGTGTCATTGCTTCTTCATATGTCTTTTCTGCCATCAATATCACCTACTTCACTATCGCTTCTTTTTCACCATCCACATAAATAAGTGTGACTGTATCATTATGTGATAATTCATTTACACTCTTAATGATATGATCATCTTTTTTAGAGATAATATAACCTCTCTGCATTGTTTTAAGAGGACTAAGTAAATCAAGTTTTTCAACTGAATAAATAAAAGAAGTCTTTTTATTTTTTAAATAATTTATAAACTGAGATTCCAGTAATTCTTGGTTGTTACTTATATTTTTTCTCTCAATCAATTGTTTTTGTTTCATCAACGTATTGAGTTGAATTATTTTTTTGTGCATTTCGTAACGAGACTGTTGTTTAATCCTGATTTTAAAGTTGTTTAGCTTTAATTGCATATTATCTAATTTCATGAACTTAGTTTCGAATATTCTAGAAGGATCAGTAAAAACATAAGAGCGCTGATACTTTTCTAATTTCTGTCTTTCTAGATAAATAGTTTTTCTCATCACATTTGATAATCTAGCTATTTTATTCTCGAGATGATTCAACAGTTCTTTTTGTGAAGGAACTGCAGCCACTGCCGCAGCTGTAGGAGTAGGTGCACGTAAATCACTGACATAATCTACTAACGTATAATCTGTTTCATGTCCTACCCCAGTAATGATAGGCGTCTTCAAATCATAAACACAACGTGCTAAAGCCTCTTCATTAAAGTTCCATAAATCTTCAATGGATCCTCCACCTCTTACAAGAAGAATTGTAGAGTATCCCATCTCATCCACCTTTTTTAATGTATCAGCAATCACTTGATAAGCATCTCTTCCTTGAACAGGAACAGGATAAATATCTCTTTCCACTAAAGGATAACGCTGATGAAGTGTACGTAACACATCCTGCAAAGCGGCTCCTTGTTTAGCTGAAAGAATAGCCAGGCGTTCAGGCATAGATGGAATTTCTTTCTTATGTATAGCATTAAAGAGACCTTCTCTTTCCAAGGCCTGCTTCAACTCATTAAAACGAAGATAGAGATTACCTAAGCCATCCTCCTGCATACTTCTGACATAAAGCTGATATCTTCCTGCTCTTTCAAATACAGAAACCTGCGCTGTAATAAATACCTTCATTCCATCTTTTAATCTGAACTTTAAATAACGTGCCTGTGATGCAAACATAATTGCACTGATAGATGATTCCGTTTGATCATCCTTTAGAGTAAAGTACATATGACCTGAAGGATGTGGACGATAATTAGATATCTCGCCACGAATATATACAGTCTGAAGCTGCATGTCATTATCTAGTTTTGCTTTAATATAGCGATTTAAAGCATGTACGCTTACGTATTGTCGTTCCATTATTCAATTGCAGTTAAAACACCATTAATGAATTTATAAGAATCTTCATCACAATACTGTTTTGCATTGATAACAGCTTCATTAATAACAATGCTCTTGTCTAATTCTGATTCTAGTAACTCACATGTTGCCACAAGAAGAATAGCCTGTTCCATCTTATTTAAACGTTCAAAAGACCATCCTCTTTTTAATTTAGTATTTAATAAAGTTTCATAAGAACCTTTGTTTTCCATAACTGTATCAATCAACCAGTAACAGAACTGTTCTGCTGATCTACCTTCAATTAATGCTTCATCAGCATGAACATATTCTTTAAGTTCTTCTTTAGATGCATCAACTGTTAACCATTGATATACTGCAATTATTGCTTTTTCTCTAGCGATTTGTCTAATTGTTTTTTCCATTTTTAAAGGACCTCCATAATACTCATTTATTTTAACACATTGACTCTTTTTATAAAAGATTTTACATATCTTTGCGTGTTCAAAAAAAATAAAAGCAAGTCAGACTTGCTTTTAGAAATCAATAGCTTCTACTACAACATCAACACTCTTAACTGTTACAGCAGCCATTTCTTTAATTCCAGAAGCAATCTTCTTCTGTAATTCTTTTGTCTTGGCTGTAATGTTTGTACCATATTTAATACGAACATGAACTGTGATATAAACTTCATTATCTCTAATAGTGCAGTTCACAAGATTCTTTGTACCTGTAACAGAAAAACCTTTTGAAGTATCTAGCTTAATATCCTTATCTTCAGCAGCAACCTGCTTAGTAATAATATCAAAAACCTGAACGCTCATCATAATATCGCCATTAATTGGGCTTCCCTTATATGTATAATATTCATTACGTGCCATAAAATTACCTCTTCTTTCTTTCCCTTATATTCTATAAGAAAACAGGGATAATTACAAGTGTTGATATAATAACACCGTGTTAAAAAAGGAAGAGATTAAGCTCTTCCTGAATATTTTCCTTCAACTGTATTAACTACAACAACTTCGCCTTCTTCAATAAATAGAGGCACTTTAATCTGATAACCTGTTTCAATAGTAGCAAACTTAGTTGCTCCTGTTGCAGTATCACCCTTAACTGCTGCTTCAGTTTCAATAACCTTAAATGGTACATTGACTGGTAAAGCAACACCAAGGATTTCACCTTCATAGCTTGTTACTTCTACATTATCAGAAGGTTTCATGAAGTTGATTTCCCATTCCAAGCGATCTGCAGGAATTTCAACCTGGTCATATGTTTCATTATCCATAAATACTAACATACCACCATTGTCATATAAATACTGCATCTTGCTCTTTTCTACCTGAGCCTTCTTTACCTTCGCGTTACTACCAAATGTCATTTCGGTAGTAGTTCCTGTTCTCATGTTCTTCATTTTAACACGAATGTTCGCTGCAGCACGTGCTGTCTTGTTGTGGCTATAATCTAAACAAACATATAGATTGCCATCATATTCAAATGTTACTCCTGGTCTTAAATCAGTTGCATTAATCATAACTTTACTTCATCCTTTCTAATCGCACCTTATTATAGCAAAGTTCCTCTATAAAGTAAAGTATCCTTGCATTAATGCCCATATGTACACGCATGCATATCTAAACTATCCATATTTATTTTTGCCTGCATTGTATAATGATATGACTTCGTTGTGATATCACAATCAATAATATAATCAGTTCCATCATCATCTACATTATAGCTAATAACACTATCTTCCATTTCAAAAGTATCCCCTAATAAAATATCCTGATCAATAGTAGAACGCCAATATCGCCTTAACAATATTTCTATACGTCTCTGCTGATTCATCATTTTTTGGTAATGTGTTAATTCATATTGTCTTGTCATCAGCGTGCAATAGCTGAAAAGACTTGTAAATAATATGAGAAAAATGACTAATACTACCTGTAATACACTTCCTCTATTCTTCGACATAAGTTTCCTGCTTTCTATACAAATCGCAAATCATGTATGTATATTTTTGTTTTTTTCTTGTCACTGTCATATACATATAAGCATCCTTCTCGAAAAATAGCACATCATCTATATCAGTAATAAGGATTTCATACCCAGGTGTCTTCACTAGTCTTCTTTTCTCAAAAATGATTGTATTTTCTTCACCCTTATCATCATAATAGCCAATATCTTCACTATATGTCTTGATTTTAGAAACAAGAAGATAATCTGCTAGTTGTTTCGCACCTACTGCAATATCCTGATTGTTATTGACTACAGGCACTCTTAACAAACGTACAAGAGAAGGAACATTCATCACAATCAGCAGACAAATAGATAAAGAAAGCAGCAGTTCTATTAGCGTAAAGCCTTTTTGAGTTTTGATTGGATATCATCTCCTTCTTCTACAATCTTAAGTTCTTGTTGATTACAATTATCCTGATTATATTTAAATCTTAGCTGTGCTTTATTTAAAACAGTCCAAGAACCTACAAAATAAACAACAATCATCAAATAAATGGATAAAGCAAACAATGATTCAATAAGTGTATTTCCCTTTTGATTAAGTAACATAATAAGCCCCACTTCCTAACTGAAAAACAAATTTCTTAATATGATGTGGTGTTTTTAATACAATTGTTTTCGCAATCTTAATACGACCATGATCATTAAAAGTAAATGTATGATTTGTAAGAAAAGTATACCCTTCCTCTAAATTCAATGTCTTATTTTCCTTACCAATCAAGTCTATTCTATGATTAGATACAGACACCTTGACTGTATCTTTTTCCACTATAGCCATCGCCCTTGCTTCATCAAACATCGCTTTAATAAGCGCTATTTCTTCATTTTCATTAATCGTACGAGTATGAAGTGTCATACATAACGAGGATAAAAAGATAGTAATAGATAAAACAAACAACATTTCTACGACAGTAAATCCCTTTCTATACATATGCCTGTCCATTTGATATATAAATTGATTTTCCATTAGGACATGTTGCTTGTTTTTTAGTGAGATAAGGATTTGAACCAGATGTTAATTGAGAAATGCTGGTAGGCAGTTCATCATGTTCAATCTGATATAAGATAATTTGTGAATTAACAACTTCAACCTGCGCTTCACATCCCTTTCCTTTTACAACATCGTTCTTACTTGTTACATTAGGAATAACGAGTAATAAGATGACTAGAATAACAGAAATACAGAATATCATCTCAATAAGAGTAAAACCTGCTTTATGATTTTTCATAGAACCTCCTAAATATCTCCAATAACATTCATCATCGGAATAATAACTGCAATATATATTGTGATGACGAAAAATGCGACAAACCCATAAACAATTGGTACAAAAAGCTTTGTAAACTTATTAACAGCATATGTAATCTGTTCCTGAGAAATATCTAAATACGCTCTCATTGACCCTATTTCATCAGGATTCTTTAAAAACATCTTATACATAGAGACAAAGAGATGATCGAAATAGGGAAAACCATCTATAATATTTTCTAGCTGCTCGCCTTCTTTTAAACGAATATAGATTTCATAAAGTACAATCTTAATATCACTTTGACTCATACTCTCATTCAACATTGTAATAATAGTATTAGAATCAATATGATCTTCTAACAACTCATTGAAATAGAGACAGAACTTAAAAGTGAAATATTTCTGAATATACTTCTTTAAGAGAGGTACTTTCAGATAACGTTCAATAATCCAGAACTTCTTTTTCTTTAAAGAAATAAGAAAATAAACACAAGATATAATCAATGCAGATAATAAGCCAATAATCAAAATAGGAATGAGGCGAATAATAAAGAATAGAATAGTAAAGCTTAAAGATGGATTCATCCCAAATGAACTGAATAGTGTAGTAACTTTAGGAAATAGAATAAAAGTTGCAAACAGAGAGAAAAAGAGTAAAAATACAATTAAAATTAGAGGATATGTCATCTGGGCAACTAATTTCTTTTTCATTGAATATATTTCATTATATATTTTTAAACTATTCTTAATCGCATCTGAAATGGTGGAACGCATAGAAAAGAAAGTAAAGAATTCAATGAATAAAGGCGGAAGATGAGGATCTAGCAATGCATCAGTTAAATTCTCTCCATCATATATTTTCTGCAATATTGTATCAATGCTTGGATGATCATTAATATCTTTACAAATAAGTAATGTTTCTTCTATCCCATAACCCTGTTCGAGAAGATTAGATAAATTTTCAAGAAATAAAAGATCATTGTCCATTCAACTCATCCTTAAACAAATACTGATCACAGTGCTTTTCTTTAATAAGCATTAAAGCATTGTCTTTAAATGATGGATAACTAACTGTATGATTCACAAAATATTGTTTAATCTGTGTCTTATTCATTGTTTCAGGAAGTATGATGACTTTTTTATTCCTTCTATCATATTTAATGCGCTGTGTAACTACACCAATCAATACGTCCTCTAAATCCGTTTCATTAATGCCCAAATTCAACATTCTCTTTATTACCAACAATGAGTTACTGGCATGAATAGTAGATAATACCAGATGTCCTGTCAAAGCACATGTAATCGCAAGTTTTGCGGTCTTTTCATCTCTAATTTCACCAATCATGATCACATCTGGATCATGTCTTAAAATCTGTTTCAATGAATTATAATAATCAATACCTAAGCTTTCATTCATTTCTATCTGCAGACAGTGTTCCTTCACTATTTCTATTGGATCCTCTAACGTAACAACATTTCTTCCTCCCATTTCAATAATCTTATCAAGTATGGCATATAAAGTCGTTGATTTACCTGAACCTGTAGCACCTGCCACTAAAAAGAGTCCTGACTTTTGATAACAAATTTCATTAAGAAAGAAAGTAAAGTCATCAATCTCTGATATCTCATTAATGGTGATGTTTTCATGATTATTTAGTATCCTTATGACTATACTTTCAAAATCCATTCCAGGTAAATAAGAAACACGAAGGAAATAAATATGTTCATTGATGTAGTAGTGAAAAGCACCCGTTTGAGGGACCATCTTATAATTCACATTAATGAAAGACTTATATTTCAGATAATTCATGATTTTAGCACCTATTGTACTTTCATAATCTTGATAATGCTGCAACTCTCCAAACACTCTAAATTGAATACTCAAATGGTCCGTCAATTTGAAATGGATATCTGTAGAATCAGCTTTTAGTGCTTTGAAAAAAATTGTTTCAAATAGTTCATCCATAAAATAACCTCCTACTATTATATACAAGATACAAAACTATTTTTCTCATAGAACTAAAAAAAAGATTCAGTGAAATTTACTGAATCTTTGTACATGTAATACTTTCAATAACCGGCTGATACTTTTTTTGTACTGTTCCATTGCTGTCTTCTGTTTTTACATCATTACAGATCTTATCAACAATATCCATTCCTGAATAAGCACATCCAAATGCTGCATACTCACCATCTAATGAAGGTGCATCTTCATGCATAATGAAGAACTGACTGCTTGCACTATCATTAGACTGACTTCTTGCCATTGAAATAACGCCTCTTGTATGCTTCAAAGGATTATCTATACCATTACTAGAGAATTCACCTTTAATAGTATCTTTAGAGCCTCCAGTTCCATCTCCATTAGGATCTCCGCCCTGTATCATAAATCCTTTAATAATACGATGGAATGTTAAGCCATTATAGAAGCCATCATTTGCAAGTCCGACAAAATTACTTACTGTAATAGGTGCTGTATTCGCATCAAGCTTTAATTTAAGTGAACCATAATTTTTAATCTTGATTTCACAATCATAATAACCTGTTAATAAATCTTTTAATCCAGATACCTTGATCTTCTTAATAGGATTCTTGATGGTAAGTCCTAAATCTTCTGCTTGTGATTTAGAATATTTAGCACTAATAGTAATTTCATCACCATTAGAAAGTGCACCATTCTCACCATTTTCTAATGTATATTCTACATTACTTACAAAATCTCTAATATCAGAATTGGATTTATCATACTTTGTATTATTATCGACATAAACCTCTCCCTTACCATTATAGCCTTTAATTGTTACTTTGATATTACTTGTCAAGTCGATTGTTCCTCCCGGTTTAGAAGAACATCCTATAAGTGTAGAACCTATAGCCAAAGCAAGTATTAAACGTATTATCTTTTTCATTTCATAAACCTCCATTTCTCATTATAATTGAAAGCGCATTATTTTCATATATAAAAAATTAAAAAAGTCCTCTATTCAGGGGTTAGAGGACGAATTGAAATGGACAATGAGAACGTATAACTCTTATACACAAGGGAAAAACCAAATATAAGTGTTAAAATCAACTTCTTTGCCATTATATACCGAAAATTATAAATTTTGAAATTTTCGCATAAAACAGCATTATTTATACTCAAAAAGATAAATATGGGTTATTTTCCTTTTCTAAAGAGATTTTGGATTGTGGACCATGTCCTGGATATACATCGGCATCAAATGTAAATTGTTTTATTTTACTTAAAGACTGCATCATAGCAGATTGACTTCCTGTAGGAAAATCAATTCTTCCACAGCCGCCTTTAAATAATGTATCACCAGTAAATAACGCATTCTCCTGTTCATAATAATAAAGACAGCTTCCTTTTGCATGACCTGGTGTCTCATAAACTTTGAAATTCATACCGCCAAGCATAATTGTACCATCAATAATTTGTACATCTTCTACAATATACTTTTCTCCACCAATCATAATTGAGAGATTTTCATCCCAGTTAAGCATCATATCTTTAGTATCTTTTGTGGCATATACATCTGCATGATAGTATGCTTTTAATTCATTCACAGCACCAATATGATCAAAATGACCATGTGTCAAAAGAATCCCTTTTACTTCTAAATGATCCTTCTTTATTTGCAGTATAATATGATCTGCTTCATCTCCTGGATCAATAATAACACAGTTATGACCACAACTCACTATATAACAATTCTCCTGTAAAGGACCTACCACTAATCTTTTAATCATGTAAAAAATCCT
>NZ_UQGV01000050.1 GCF_900540665.1 uncultured Catenibacterium sp.
GACACCTTAACTTAACTACCCGATGGTATTAGTTTTCTTTAACTTAATACCATTGAAGATCACTCTTACTCCTTACATCATTGAACAGCCACCTCTGTTGCCACCACGTTTATCATCTACTTCATAGTGGGCATTGAATTCTCTATTGATTTCATCTAATTCCTTTAAACCGTCAATATATGCATCATACATAGAAATGATTCCCTGTGAACAGCTATCACATAAACCATCTACTATACCTAATGCATCATTCACAATTCTTTCTCTCTGTTCTCTTGTTGTATTCTTGATTAGAATATCTTCTTTGATCATAGTAACCCCCTGTATTGTCCTTTGTCCTTGTGCTTAAATTTAATTGCGTTTACAGGACAATGATGTAAACATCTTAAACACATCATACACTGTTCTTTTCTAAATGTCACATGCTCTTTGATTTCTATCGCCTGTTCAGGGCATTCTTTCGCACATAAGCCACAATGAATACAAGATTCATCAATGCTTAAGTTGTCTGTTTTTCTTACCTGTTTATATTGAAACGAACAGGCCTTATTAATAAGAACTGGGACTGTTCCTTTCAAGTAATCACCTATTCTTCTTTCCTTGATCTGTGTAATGATTTCTTCTATTTGAGATTCTATTTGAGATTCTATCTTTTCATTTTTAGATGCATCATACATAGGAATATACGTATCAACCATTCTAACACCATACATCGCATAAAAACCTGTCCCCTTTTTCTGCATGATCTTGTTGGCCTCTTTCCCAATATTACCTGGTTTACCACCATAAGTGACGACTAGATATAAATAAGATTTGGAAGAGACAGACAATCTTTCTAAGAAATCCTTCACTATATCAGGTAAACCAAAGAAATAAACAGGTGTGACAATACCAATTATTTCACCCTGTTTAATGCTTTGAGCTGATTCAATAGATTGCATAGTATCCTGTAATGACTTTGAGAGTACTTCTGCCACATAGTGGCTGTTTCCTGTTCCACTAAAATAATAAATCATTTCTATCTCCTAAAAAAGGAAACGCATTGCGTTTCCTTATGGTCTCATTCCTAATCCACCTTCAAGAGTGATTGTTTCACCAGTCATATATTTGAAGTCTGGAGAAGTTAATTGTACAACAACACGTCCGATTTCTTTTTCATTGTCACCAAAATGTCCCATAGGTGGTGTATGAACATTAGCCTTGAATGCTTCTGGATAAGCTTTTTCAAACTTTTCAAGCTGTGCAGTCCAAGCAAGTGGACATACAACGTTTACGTTGATACCATCTGCAGCCCATTCAGTTGCCGCAACACGTGTTAAACCACGGATACCTTCTTTTGCAGCAGCATAAGAGCACTGACCTTTGTTTCCGAATAATCCAGCACCAGATGCGAAGTTGATGACTGAACCTTTTGTTTCTTTTAAGTATGGATAACATGCTTTCATATAATAGAATGCTGCATATAATCCTGAATACATAGCTAAATCAAACTGTTCTGTAGTATGTTCTGCAAGAGATACACCAGATGCACTTGCCTGTGCATTATTCACTAATGCATCGATATGACCGAACTTTTCAATTGCCTTTTCAACAACTGACTTTACGACTGCTTCATTATCAGCACCTGCATTTACATCAGCCTGGACTGGAAGAACTTCTACATTATATAGTCTTTCAATTTCTTCTTTCGCATCTTCTAGTTTCTTTAGGTTACGTCCAGTAATCACAATATTTGCGCCTTCTTTCGCAAATGCTGTTACGATACCATAACCAATAGAACCACATGTACCATCTTCAAGTACAGCACGTCCACCACCAGTCACGATGACAGTCTTACCTTCTAAAAATCCCATATTATTTACCTTCTTTCTTTTTAATTTAAAGCGTTAATATAATTATACATGAAAAAATTATAATTGTGTAAAAATATAACGTATCTTAATTAATTCCTTTATCTACTTCATTCTTGTTAGGAATGCTGAACATTTCATTACTGATAATGTTTTCTGGATCATCCACACCCTGATTCAACAACATGATTAGTGATACCCAGACAAAGATATCATAAGGGTTGAAATACTTATTTTTTTCTAGGAAACGGAGCTTTGACTGTGCAAAGTTTATGATATTATCTCTATTTTCTATAATAAATTCATCGAGTTCATGAACATACATATAGCCTAGATTATGAAATCTTTTTACAACTCTCAATTCAGATATAATATATGGCTCTTCTTTGATTGATACATCGAACTGTTCACAGATGATCTGTGTTAATTCACTCATAATAGGAGAATCATGGTAATAAGTCATGAGAGAGTTATAGTTCAAGTCTGTCTTTAATACCTTCTCTATATGATCAATACCTCTGTTATATTCTTCTATATCATCTCTTATATTCACAAATTCTTCATCTAGTATTTCTAGAGTCGCACTGAGTCTTGTGAGTCTTCTACGAATATCCTTAGGAATTTCATATTGTGACTTATAACCTAGACCATGTTCTACTTCTGCCCAGGAATGCTGGAGAATAGTTCTAATCTGTATTTCAAAGATGATATGACGATAATCTGAGTACTCTATCATATTCAGTCTTGCTTCATTATATTTTACTAATAAATGAAGAGAGTTATAACCGAAATCAATACGGTCGTCATAGTTCTTCTTTCTCTTATCATTGTATTCCACAATATCAAAGTTCTCTTTAATCAACTTATAAATGACATCAATATCTGATTCAAATAATGTAATAATACGGCATGCAACGATATCTGTAATATCATTAACATCCTTGTACTTATGTTTTAAACAGATCTTACGTCTTAATGCATCTTCTGTTTTAATACGTATCGCAAAATTAGAAATCTTTATATTATTCTTTGTAATGATATTTTCAATAATATCTGTAATATCATGTTTTAATGAACGGTAAAGACTCTGATTGTCATAATATTGCTGGATGATATGATTTTCAATTCTTTTATCCATCTTTTACACCTCTTGTCTATCATATATATGATACATTAACTTAATGTGAAGAAAAAGCGAAAGATTAATTCTTTCGCTTTTGATGATTTCTTAAGTAATATATACCAGCCACACCTACAATAATAAATACTATAGATGTGAGTTGAGCCATACGGATAGGACCTAACATAAGTGAGTCTGTACGTAATCCTTCCACAAATACTCTCACAATACCATAACCGATAAAGTAAGAGAAGAACTGTTCACCTGTACATTGAGATTTTTTCTTAACTATAAGAATAATCACAAGAAAAACAATCAAGTTCCCTACTGATTCATAAAGGAATGTAGGATGATGGTATGCCCCCTCAATATACATATTATTGATAATAAATTGAGGAAGGTGTAATAACTTGAGGAAGTTTAAGGAAACAGCTGAACCAAATGCTTCATGGTTAAAGAAGTTTCCCCAGCGACCACATGCCTGCGCAATCAAGACACCTGGCATAATCGCATCTCCTGCCACAAAGAAAGGAATATCCTTCTTTTTAAAGAAGTAGTAGCTATAAATGAGTGCAGCTATGATTCCACCCTGTATCGCAAGTCCACCATGCCATATCGCAATAATTTCTTCAGGATGATATGCATAGAGTTCTTTCCACATGAAGATGACATACCAGATACGTGCACCAATGATCCCTGTCATGAGTACTCCAAAGAAGTAATCTGATAAGATTTCAGAACTATAGCCTAATTTCTTAAAATTATACTGACCTAGCATATAAGCGATGAATGCACCAATAATGATACATACTGCATACATATGAATCTGTAGACCACCGATTTTAAGAAATATATTATATTCTGGAAAGAATTGCATAACTTACACCTGCTTACTTTTAATGTTTTCAAGGATTCTATTCACAAATTCTTTACTTGAATCAAATCCAGAATCCTTAAGCTGCATATTCATGACAGCTGCTTCAATAATAACTGACATAGAACGTCCACCAGTCACTGGTACAACAATCTTAGGAATAGGAACTGAAAGGATATCTTCTGTCACATCATCTTCTTCTACTCCAATACGTCTATATTCACGAGATGGTAACCATCTTTCTAACTGAATAATAAGGTCTACCTTTTCTTTTGGAAGAACACTGGCAGCCCCAAACATCTTAGATGCATCAATAACACCAATACCACGAATTTCTAGTAAGTTCTTTAAGACAGTGGGTGCTTTCCCAATAATAGACTGACCAATATGATAAAGTTCAACTGCATCATCCGCAATGAGCTGATGTCCTCTCTTAATGAGTTCTAAGGCTATTTCGGATTTACCAATACCGCTATCCCCTTTAATAATGACACCTTTACCATAAATATTTAAGAATACACCATGGATCTGTGTTTCAGGTGCTAAGAGTTCGTCTAACTTACCCATTAAGTTAATAGAAACTCTTCCTGTTGCCATCTCTGTTTCAAAGATTGGGAAATTTCTCTTACGTGCGATATTTTTAAGAATCTCTGGTGCTTCATATCCCTTCGCAATAATGATACAAGGTGTTTCATCATTCACAAGTTTAGAGAAACATGCCAGCTGACTCTCTTTTGTCATTTCTCTAATGAATATATTTTCTTTATCACCTAATAGAATAATTCTTCTAAAATCACTATGTTTAAAGAAGCCTGCAAGTTCAAATCCAGGACGGTTGATTTCTGCGACAAATACTTCTCTTTCTAAAGATTCTTCATCTCCAGATACAAGTTTATAGGCTGGATTATTCATCAAGTCTTTTAGTTTTACGGACTTTCCCATAAAATACCTCCTTACAATAGGTTCTTAAGAAAGCGTCCTGTATGGCTCTTTTCACACTTTGCAACCTTTTCAGGGGTGCCTTCTACGACTATTGTACCACCATTGTCGCCGCCTTCCAATCCTAAATCAATGATGTGATCTGCGACCTTGATCACATCTAAATTATGCTCAATAACTAAGACTGTATCACCATTATCCACAATCTTCTGTAATACACTAATCAATCTATTCACATCATCACTATGTAAACCTGTTGTAGGTTCATCAAGAATATATAATGTTTTTCCAGTTGAACGCTTCTGTAATTCAGATGCAAGCTTCACTCTTTGTGCTTCACCACCAGAAAGTGTTGTCGCACTTTGACCAAGTTTAATATAACCAAGACCTACATCATAAAGTGCTTTAAGTTTAGTATAAATACGAGGAAGATTTTCAAAGAAAGAAAGTGATTCTTCCACAGTCATTTCTAATACATCATAGATGTTCTTATCTTTATAAGTCACCTGTAATGTTTCTTCATTATAACGATGCCCATGACATTCTTCACAAGGTACATAAACATCTGGAAGGAAGTTCATAGAGATACGCTTTACACCATCTCCCTGACATGCTTCACAACGTCCACCCTTCACATTAAATGAGAAACGTCCTTTATCATATCCACGTATTTTGGCTTCTGGTGTTTTCGCAAATAAATCACGAATATCATCAAAGACACCTGTATATGTCACAGGATTAGAACGTGGTGTACGACCAATTGGTTCCTGTGATACTTCAATCACTTTATCAATATTCTCTATACCACGTATTTCTTTATGTTTACCTGGCAATTCACGTGAACGATAAATCTTAGCACGAAGTGCTTTACATAAAATATCATTCACTAATGTAGACTTACCTGAACCAGATACACCCGTTACCGCAATAAACTTACCGAGTGGGAACTTCACATTAATATTCTTCAGGTTATGTTCCTTAGCCCCACGTACTTCTAAATAAAGGCCATTGCCTTTATGTCTTGTTTTTGGTACATCAATTTTCTTTCTACCAGATAAATAATCACCTGTAATAGAATTTTCATTGGCAGCTACTTCTTCAGGTGTACCATATGCAATCACCTGTCCACCATGAATACCTGCACCAGGACCAATATCCACAATATAATCAGAAGCACGCATTGTATCCTCATCATGTTCTACGACAAGCACACTATTTCCTAGATCACGCATTTCCTGTAGTGTATGAATGAGTTTCTCATTGTCTCTTTGATGAAGTCCGATAGAAGGTTCATCTAATACATAAAGAACACCCGTCAAGCGTGAACCAATCTGAGTTGCTAGACGAATACGCTGTGCTTCACCACCGGATAAGCCACCTGCACGTCTAGAAAGTGTTAAATAACCTAATCCTACTTCATTAAGGAAAGTTAAACGATCATGTATTTCTTTTAAGATCAAATGTGCAATCTTTTCTTCCATTTCTGAAAGTTTTAAATTCTCTACAAATTCTAAGGCTTTCTCAATAGAGAGATTTGTGAATTCAATGATATTTAAACCACCTACTTGTACACTTAGAACCATTTCATTAAGTCTTGCACCTTTACAAGTTGGACATGTATGTTCAGCCATAAATGATGCATACCATTCCTTAGACCATTTAGAAGATGTTTCTTCATAACGTCTCTGGATCAGCGTCACAACACCTTCAATATAATTTGTAGTACGAGAAACATTACCAGAAGAAGAGACAATTGTATAAGTAATAGGATCATGAGAACCAGTAAAGATAATATCTCTTTCTTCTTCATCAAAATCCTTTAAAGGCTTATCTAAATCAATATGATAATATTCGCATAGTTTCAAGAAACGCTGCCATTCAATACGATCAGTCCCTACTGCTGTCTTGAAATAACGAATACCGCCTTCATTAATACTCAAGTTCCAGTCAGGTACTAATAAGTCTAAATCAACTTCTTCCTTAATTCCTAACCCTTTACAATCAGGACAGGCACCTAATGGGTTATTAAAAGAGAATAAACGTGGTTCCAGCTTAGGAACAGAGAACCCACAAATAGGACAGGCATAATTAGAAGAGAAAAGCTTTTCAGTCCCCTGTGTAAGGTTCTCTACTAATGCTTCACCATCTGTTAGTTTTAAAGCTGTTTCTAAGGATTCAATAAGACGTGTACGATATCCTTCTTTTTTCTTTATACGATCGACAATGACATCGATGGTATGCTTTTTATTTTTTTCTAGCGTAATGTCTTCATCAAGAGTATACATATTTCCATCTACCTTGACTCTGACATACCCTTCTTTTCTTAATTTATCAAAGAGATCTTTATGTGTTCCCTTCTGATTCATCGCCATACGTGCAAGTATCTGAAGTTTATCTCCATCATCATATGTATCCACAATATCACCCATCTGTTTTAAAGTCTGGGCTTCTATCTTAATCCCATGATGAGGACAATAAGCATGTCCTACACGCGCATATAATAGACGTAAATAATCATAAATTTCTGTCACTGTACCAACAGTAGAACGTGGGTTATTAGATGTTGTTTTCTGATCAATCGCAATAGCTGGTGATAAACCTTCTATTGAATCCACATCAGGTTTTTCCATTCCACCTAAGAACTGTCTTGCATAAGAATTCAATGACTCTACATAACGTCTCTGACCTTCTGCATAGATTGTATCAAACGCAAGAGATGTCTTCCCACTTCCTGATAAACCTGTCATAATCACAAGTTTATTTTTAGGAATATCTATATCCACATTTTTGAGGTTATTGACACGCGCACCCCTCACTGCAATGACATCCTGTTTCATTCTTCAACCTCCTTATAATCACTTCTTTGTTTAAACCCTGTAATTGATAATCATAGGCCAGAGAAAGGATTTTAGAATAATCCTGATGATTCTCAAAGCCTTCTTGAATTAAGTCCTTACCTGTCACAATAGGAACAGGGGCATGGTCTCCACAAATAGACACCATTTCTTCTATATATTCATTCAATTCATTGATAGAAGCACTTGTAACCATACCTCTTCCTAACTTATCACATCTTGCAAGATAGAGAAGATCCTTTAAAGGCGCTTTCTGATCAATCGCTTTTAAAAAGCGTAAGAATTTAATCTTTCTTGCATGATTACGAGAAAATGTAGGTAATACCATATGATATTGAATCATAGTATAAATATATTTCTTCTGTTTATGAGAGAGAATTAGATCCACCTTTTCATCAAAAAGAGCGGCTCCTTCTTCTGCATGACCATAAGCATGTCCTTCTGGCGTTGTTACAAGTGGTTTACCTATATCATGTAATAAAGCGCTCCACATAAACCATAATGGTTCACTTGTATGATGCTTACATAATGCCGCTAAATCAGTCACCAGCATTGTATGATTCCAGACACTGCCTTCTGGATGATAGTCTGTTCTTTGATGGGTTGTATCTAAATCCTGTAAGTAGAATGGAAGACCATGAATATCTCTTAAGAAATTGAGTCCCTGTGAAGGATATAATCCCATCAATATCTTACAGTATTCTGTATAAATACGTTCTGTGCTGAGAGTATCTAATCCCCCTTCTTCCACAATGGATTGACACAGATTCTTTGTGTCTGGATCCATCTTGAAGCCATAACGTGACATAAAGGAGGCACCTCTTAATACACGTAGTGGATCTTCTGAGAAATGATTTCCATTTGTTGCACGAAGAATACCATTCTTTAAATCTTTCTGCCCTGAATAGAAATCAATAACTGTTCCTGTTTCTATATCATATAACATACTATTAATTGTAAAATCTCTTCTTGCACAGGCTTTTTCTAAAGGAAGATTAGGATCCACAATCACATTAAAATCCTGATGCTTGAGTCCTGTTTTTTCTTCTATTCTTGGTAAGGCGAATTCATAGCCTTCAAGAGTAGACAAATGAACCACCGCAAATGCGGCACCCATAACCTGTACTGTTCCAAAAGGAGACAATACTTCCTTTAAAGCCTCAAAAGAGAGATGATGTACTTCTACATCAATATCTTTAGATTTTCTTTTTAATAGAAAATCACGTACACACCCTCCTACTAGATATACATGTCCTCCTGCCTGTTTAATTGCCTCAAAGACATCTAATGCGAGAGGTGTGAGATTAAATTTACTTTCCATCTTTAATCTCCTCTATCATATCTCGAAGTTCCATAGCACGTTCAAAATCAAGCACCTTCGCTGCTTCTTTCATCTGTCTTTCTAATTCTTCAAGAAGAACCTTCTTATCCTTCTTAGGTGCCTTACGGCCTTTCTTGACAATCTTCTGTGCTTCATCAATGACTTCCTGACCATGGATAGCTTCTCTAATTTCTTTCTTAATTGTGGTTGGAGTAATACCATGAGCCTTATTATAAGCTTCCTGTATTTCTCTACGACGACTTGTTTCATCAATGGCACGCTGCATAGAATCAGTGATACGGTCTGCATACATAATAACATGACCATCCGCATTTCTTGCCGCACGACCAATTGTCTGGATCAACGAACGTTCACTTCTCAAGAAACCTTCCTTATCTGCATCTAAGATACATACAAGAGAGACTTCTGGAAGATCTAAACCTTCTCTTAATAAGTTAATACCAATCAAGACATCATATTTACCTAAACGCAAATCTCTTAATATTTCTGTACGTTCTAATGTCTTTGTTTCTGAATGAAGATAAGCAACCTTTAAACCAAATTCCTTAAGATAATCAGTTAAATCTTCAGCCATTCTCTTTGTGAGAGTTGTAATAAGTACACGTTCATTTCTTTCTATACGTAACTGTATTTCACTAATAATATCATCAATCTGATCTTCTATTGGACGTACTTCAATAATAGGATCTAATAATCCTGTAGGACGAATTATCTGTTCAACAAATTCACCATGTACACCTTCTAATTCATAATCACCTGGTGTGGCAGATACAAATATTGCCTGGGGAATAAGTTTTTCAAACTCTTCAAAACGAAGTGGTCTATTGTCCAATGCACTTGGTAAACGGAAACCATATTCTACCAATGTTTCTTTACGACTTCTATCTCCGTTAAACATACCTCTGATCTGTGGAAGCATAACATGAGATTCATCGACAATAAGCAAGAAATCATCAGGGAAATAATCTATTAAACAATAAGGTCTTTCTCCTGGCTTTCTTCCATCAATATGACGTGAATAGTTTTCAATACCTGGGCAGATACCTACCTCTCTCAACATTTCAATATCATGTCTTGTACGGTTATCTATTCTTTCATACTCAAGTGGTTTTGCGACATCCTGGTAATACTGCAGACGATCTTTTAATTCTTCTTCGATCGTATCACAGGCATGAAGCATCTTTTCTCGGCTGGTAATATATTCTTCAGCCGGATAAATCGTATATGTATTATAAGAGGCCTGAACATGACCAGTGAGAGGATCAACCTCAGTAATACGATCTACTTCATCACCAAATAATTCAATACGTATAATATAAGACTCAGTATGACCTGGTACTATTTCAATCACATCACCACGTACTCTAAAAGTACCTTTGACCTGGTCCATATCATTTCTAGTATATTGTCTATCTACTAAGAATGTGAGTAATTCACGTCTATCAATTTCCTGACCCACACGTAAAGAGAAGATCATTTCCTGATAGCTCTGTGGATTACCTAAACCATAAATAGCGGCCACAGATGCCACAACAATCGTATCTTTTCTTTCTAATAAAGAATTCATAGCAGCAGCTCTTAACATTTCTATCTCTTCATTTGTTTGTGATTCTTTATCAATATATGTATCACTCTTAGGAATATAGGCTTCTGGCTGATAGAAATCGAAGTTTGAAATAAAGTATTCTACACGGTTTTCTGGAAAGAATTCCTTTAATTCACTATAAAGCTGTCCAGCCAATGTTTTATTGTGTGATAGTACAAGAGTGGGTTTATTCACCTGTGCAATCACATTCGCAAAGGTAAATGTCTTACCAGTCCCTGTACCACCTAATAGTACCTGTGTCTTTTTTCCTTGATGAATTCCTTCAACAAGTTCTTTAATAGCTTCTGGCTGGTCACCCATTGGTTTAAATTTTGATACAAGTTTGTAAGACATATAATCCCTTCTTTCTATATTAAAGTAAGTACTTTCTGTAATGTATTATCATATTCCTTATGACTTAATCTTTCTGCAAGAACACTAACCATACATTCTTGATCACTGTATTCTAATACACCATCTACAATTAAACCATGATCCTGTTCAAAACGTTTAAGAGCATCACTTGCACCCTGTGAGAAATAACCATCTGTACGACCTGGATTATACCCCAGTATTTCTAATAATCTTTCCATAACAATAATAGAATTATTCACATTATCCACATAATACTTATCACTATAATAAGTGAAATAAGCAGATAAGAGTGACTGATCCTCTACTGTCACATCAGGAGTCCATCCCTTCTTATTAATATTCACACCCTTAGGTGTATACCACTTTGCATAAGTATATTTCAATACAGAACCATCGGATAAGTTTGTCTGTGCCTGGATAGTACCTTTACCATAAGACTGCTGACCAATGAGTTTATATCCCTGTATTTCTTTAAATGTACCTGCGCATAATTCTGATGCACTAGCTGTTCCACCATTCATTAAAATATAACCATTAGAAAATGCATAATGGGTCTTTGTATTATCCTTATATGTTTCAGTCTGACCCTTTTTATTCTTAACAGTAAAGAGTGTTTCCCCTTTCTCATTAAATAAAGAAAGTAGATCTCTAGCGGCAGTAATATAACCCCCACCATTTCCTCTTAAGTCTAGAATAATATCTGATACATTCTGTTTCTTAAACTCTTTTAAAGCTGTTTCTACATGTTGTGCTGTTGTATCTCCAAAAGTAGAAATATTCACATAACCATATACTTTATTATTTATAGTGCCTACATAATAAGTGACATCAGAACTGAAGTTCTTACGTACTGCTTTCGCATTCAAAGTCTGTTGAAGTCTTTTTACCTTTAAAGAAACTTCTGTACCTTCATTTCCTTTAATATGTTCCTGCATTTCTGTACTAGTCAAACCACTGAGTGATTTATTATCTGCTTCAGTAATAATATCTCCAGCCTTAAGTCCAGCCTTTTCAGCACTGCTTCCTTCTATAATACCAGTCAATAAAGCACCACTATGAACTGGAGAGAAATAAACACCAATACCACTGTAATTACCATTAATATCACTATTAAATTCTTTATTTTCCTGAGAAGACATAAAAGAGGAATGTGAGTCTCCCAGCCCATCTACTAACCCTTGAATCATACGATCCTGAATAGATGTTTTAGAATCTGTTGTATCTAACCAATTATTATTTAATAGCTCTACTACTTCATCTACTAGTGTAAGATTTGTTTTCTCATTCGCATTTGCGCTGTTATTATGGAATACTAGATAACCACTGCCAAAACCAAGGGCTAAACAAAGTACCCCAATTACTATATATTTGATTAATAAACTTTTCTTTCTTTTATTTAGTTCCACGTTCAAGTCACCTCGTTTCATTATTTTATCATAACATTGATGTTTTGAGTAGAAACTTGACCCAAAAAGAAAAGATCCCTATACAGGGATCTTCCATTATTTAATTCAGATCTGATTAAGCTAATTCTGAGAAATACTTGATTGTCTTAACCATGTTAGAAGTGAATGAGTTTTCATTGTCGTACCAAGATACAACCTGAACTTCACTATTTCCATCAGGTAAAGCGTTAACCATAGTCTGAGTTGCGTCAAATAATGAACCGTAAGTCATTCCAACGATGTCAGAAGATACGATTTCGTCTTCATTGTAACCGAATGAATCAGTTGCAGCAGCCTTCATAGCAGCGTTAACTTCATCAACAGTAACAGTACCCTTAACAACAGCTGTTAAAACTGTAGTTGATCCAGTTGGAACTGGTACACGAACTGCAGAACCGATTAATTTACCATTTAATTCTGGGATAACTAAACCGATAGCTTTTGCAGCACCTGTAGATGAAGGTACGATGTTAACTGCAGCAGCTCTAGATCTTCTTAAGTTACCTTTTCTCTGTGGTCCATCAAGAAGCATCTGGTCACCAGTGTAACCATGAACTGTTAACATGATACCACCCTGGATTTCTGCTAACTTGTTTAATGCATCAGCCATTGGAGCTAAGCAGTTTGTAGTACAAGAAGCTGCAGAGATAACCTGATCATCTGCTGTTAATGTTTCGTTGTTTACGTTGAATACGATAGTCTTAAGATCGTTTCCAGCTGGAGCTGAAATAACAACCTTCTTAGCACCTGCATTGATATGAGCCTGAGCCTTTTCCTTAGATGTATAGAATCCTGAACACTCAAGAACAACATCTACACCGATTTCTCCCCATGGGCAGTTGTTTGCATCTGGCTCTTTGTAGATCTTAATTGTCTGACCCTTAACTGTAATTGTACCAGCTTCATCATCAGCAGTAACCTGATCTTCTTCACCAAAACCAACATATCTTCCCTGTGATGAATCATACTTTAAAAGATGAGCTAACATCTTAGGGCTTGTTAAATCGTTAATAGCGACTACTTCATATCCTTCTGCACCGAACATCTGTCTGAATGCAAGTCTACCGATACGTCCAAAACCATTAATTGCAACTTTTACTGACATAAATTAAATCCTCCTAAATATTATTGATTAATTGAGTTTGTTAATAAAAAATCAACTACGATGTATTGTACATAATCTAATCCAAAATATCAAGTGCAAATTGCCTTTTTTTACAAAATATACTTAATTTTTTGTAAAAATTTTAACAAACACACTGTAAATACTTTTTAAATTAATACAATTACAATTATGATGAAAAAAATTTTATACATATTAATCACAATTCGACGGGCATTTATACCAGAGAAACCGCAGACTAAATGTTAGCTCTGGTGCTGTGACAAATGCCATTTTGTGATGCCTGTATTTTTAAGAAAAGATAAAATAAAGCTGCTACACTATGAATTATTTACACAATATAAGGTCCGGTAATAAATTAAAATCCGCTATATATTATATAACTTCAACGTAACAGCCTGTTTTTATTAAAGCATTATTAAATTATTTGGTTAATTCTTTCTTTATACATTCAGCTATATTGTTAGCATGATCTGACATTCTTTCAAGATTAGAGAGAATATCAAGAAAAACAACTCCATTAGATGGTTTACATTTTCCCTGGGAAAGTCTCTGTATATGCTTATCCCTTAATTCTTCTTCTAATTCATCCACACCATCTTCAATACGCATAACCTCATCAGCAATACTGCCATCCTGTAATTCTCTCGCTTCAACAGCCTTTTCAAAGCTGTGATATACTTTATCACCTATAAGACGCAGCTCACTTGAACCGTTTTCTGAAAATACAATATTATTTTCTATCTTATATTTTGCTAGCTCTGCAAGATTTTCAGCGTGATCCGATACTCTTTCTATGTCAATTATGGCATGAAAAAGGTTGTTCACGAGAAAATGCTGTTTCTCGCTAATGGAAAGATTATTAACTCTTATAAGATAATCTGTAAGATATTTTTCATACAGATCAACCTTATGCTCTATCTCATATACCTTATCTATTGCATCCTGATCATTAGTCTGGATAGCCTGCTGTGCATATGCAATATTAGACAATGACAGACGTCCCATTATGGCGACTTCTTTGACAGCACGTTCAACTGCTACTGATGGCTGTTCTAATATTCTTGAATCAAAATGACGTGATATCTCTACAGCATCCTTATCATTAGAATCAACATCAGTACTGATTGAAGTATCCTTCTTTTCCATTATGATAAGTCCTGAAAGCTTAACAAGCTGGTTAGCAAATGGGAACATAACAGCCGTACATGTAATATTAAAGAATGTGTGGAATATTGAAATCTCAACACTATTAATATTATAAGAAGCAAGCTGTGGGAATATCATAAATAGTACAAAGCCAATTGTACCAAATAATACAGCTCCTGCAACATTAAATAACAGATGCATACATGCAGCTCTCTTAGCTGTTCTTGTCGTTCCGGCACTTGAAATAATAGCGGTTACACATGAGCCAATATTCTGTCCCAATGTAATATATAATGCCGCATTTGTAGTAACAATCCCGCTTATTGCAAGTGTCTGCAATATACCTACAGATGCAGATGAACTCTGTAAAATAGCTGTTACGATTATACCTATAAGTATTCCAAGAAATGGATTACTTCCAACCACTTTAAATGCCTGTGCAAAAATAGGTGCATCCGTGTAAGGGGCAATTGAACTTGACATAAAGTATAAGCCCTCAAATAATAAACCAATACCTACTATAATCTCACCAATATTTTTAGTCTTGCCTGTTTTTGCAAAAAGTATTACAAAAGCTCCAATTCCTATTAACAGAGGTGCATAAAAAGATGGCTGCATTACCTTAACAGCATCACCTAACTGCCCTAAAGATACAATCCATGCTGTTATTGTAGTACCAATATTGGCACCCATTATAACACCAACAGCCTGTACAAGGCTCATAAGTCCTGCATTAACAAAACCAACCACCATAACTGTAGTGGCGCCACTGCTCTGTATTATTGCTGTAATTAAAGCTCCGACCAATACTGCCAGAAGCCTGTTTCTTGTAAGATATCCAAGCAGCTTCTTCATCTTACCACCTGCTGATTTCTGCATACCATCAGCCATAATGTTCATACCGTACAGGAACATTCCTATACCGCCCGCAAATTCAAATAAACTACTAACGTACCCGATATTCACTTTGTCTCCCGTCTGCACTAATATTTTACTGCTAATGAAAATTTATATCAATATAAGTCCGCTGTTAATACTATGATGTAAATGTCCCCAATTATGAAGTCTTCCTGCTTTAAACTAATATTTTAAATTTTTATCACTTATATTATATAAAATGTAAAATCTGTGTGCTTTTTATGTAAAATTTATTTAACATTTCCTTTACATAATAACAATTTAAAATAATATTTTCAACAAGAAAACTTAATTCTGACAAGATATTATTAAATTTGACAATAATATGTGCAAAAAAAATAATAATATGTTACACTTTGCTTAAGTTTTGTATTTTTGTTTAAGAAATGGAGATTTTTATGTTACATAATAATAATTTATCAGATTTTCATATCCACTCTTATTTTTCATCAGATTCCAAGGCTGAGCCGGAAGATATTATAAAGACCGCTATCAGGCTGGGGCTTAAAAGAATATGTTTTACTGACCACAACGATTATGATTATCCTTTAGAGAATGGAAATGTTGTATTTCAACTTGATTTTGACAGCTATGTAGCACATATAGCACAGCTTCGTGATAAATATTCAGGCAAAATCGACATATATACCGGTGTAGAACAGGGACTTCAAAAGCATCTGTGCAGACGAATTGATGAGTATGACAAAGATGGGCTTCTTGATTTTATTATAGGCTCATCCCACCTCGTATATGGTCAGGACCCATATTATAAAGAATATTGGGACAATCATTCTGTAAATGATAGTATTTTAAATTACTTCCAGAGCATAGCTGATAATATCAATTCGTGCCATAATTATGATGTATATGGTCATCTGGACTATATTATAAGATATGCTCCTAATCAGGACAAAGACTATAACTGGAAAGCGTATTCTGATATAATTGATGATATATTAAAATCCCTGATTAATAATGGAAAAGGAATTGAGATTAATACTGCAGGTTTAAAATACGGTCTTAATGAACCAAATCCGTGTCATGGCATTGTAAAACGTTATAAAGAGCTTGGCGGAGAGATTATTACAACCGGTTCTGATGCTCATTTACCTGAACATATTGCCTATGATTTTAACATAATAAGTGATTACCTTACATCGGCAGGTTTTAAATATTATACAATCTTTTCAAAGAGAAAGCCGGAATTTATACATTTATAGTTTAAAAAAAGCGAATTTAAATAGCTATTATCAATACAAGACTTTATGGTTTTATTTCTGTTTGTATATCCGGCAAAGGTTACACTATGCATGGATTGCAGAGCCGCTGATATAAAAAAACAGCAGAACTGACCAGCGGCTCGCAGCAGGATCAGCCTGCGGACTCTTAATGATAACAGATAATAAATATTTTATCAGAAATTGACATTTTTATGATATTTGTACAATTAATAAATACGTTTCCATCACATTGATAATTTTCTAAGTTCATATACATCCTTTCGCAGACATTCAATTACATAATCCATCTGTCCCCTCGTTATCTCTTCATTGATGGTCAGTCTGACTGTTCCATGAACAAGTTCATCATTAAGACCTATAGCGCGCAGTACATGAGAACCCTCTTTACTTGCCGATGAACATGCCGAACCGGCAGATGCGCAGATTCCCTGCTCATCTAACATGGCAATTAAGGCAGCGCCATCAATATTTTTGAAACAGAAACTGCAATTATTAGGCAGACGGTTTCTTATGCTTCCATTTAACTTAGAACCGGGTATCATTGAAAGAACTCTGTTTATCATATAATTTCTCAATTCACTCTCGCGGCTTATCCGATGCTTTCTGTTATGCATTGCTATCGCTGCCGCCTTTGCAAATCCAATTATGCCTGCGACATT
>NZ_UQGV01000051.1 GCF_900540665.1 uncultured Catenibacterium sp.
ACATCAACGAAACTATGACATTTGGTATCCCTCTAGTATTGAACCCAATCCTAGATATCCCATTTATCTTAGCTCCAGTAGCTACACTTGTTGTAGGTTATCTATTAGTTACTAGTGGATTCTGTCCTAAGATTGTACTTGAAGTACCTTGGACAATGCCACCAGTATTCTTAGGATTCTTAGCTACAGGTGGTAGCCCAATGGGTGCATTATCACAGTTAATCGTTATCGCATTATCTGTTGTGATCTATACACCATTCTTGATTGCTTACGAAAAGTATCAGGCAAAACAGTCTGAGACTGAATAATCAATCATTTCTAGGTACTTTCTAGGCGGGGAAGTGCCTTTTTATGCATATAAGGGAGGAAAAAGTTATGTTATTAGATGAACTTATAGAATCTGGAGAGAACCTTCAGAAAGGTATTGAATTAAATACAAAACTTAGTGATGCTGAAAAATCTATCTGTCAGTATATTATCGAACATTTAGATCAGGTGCCTTATATGACGTCAAGAGAATTAGCACGTTTGACTTATTCTAATCCAACATCTATATTGAGGCTCTCTAGAAAGTTCGGCTATGCCAATTTTAATGACTTTAAGTTTGATATTGTATTAAAACTACGTGATATGCATATGCCTAAAGTAGAACTTGACAAAAATGATAGTGGACTTGAATGCATTAATAAAACAGCGCAGCTTTATGATAATGTAATCGCTCGCACAAAAAATAATATATCACTTGCACAATATGATGAAATTATTGATGTATTAAATAAATGTGATGCGATAGATATTATTGCGACAGATATGAACGCAGATATTGCGCATTATGCGGAACATATTTTGATGCCAATTGGTAAACCAATTCATGTTTATGAAAATCAGGACTTACAGGTACATGCTAGTCTGAGTGTTCCTTCCACTCATGTTGTTATCTTGGTCACTAAAACTGGCTTTAAACGACATATTCTGGATAATGCACGTATATTATGTCGTAGAGGTATTACAACTATTGCTATTACACCAGATGATAAAGGACCAATCTCTAAATGTGTCACATATACAATCAAGGCAGAAAGCAATGAGACATTGGTGAAATTACGAGATGTTATTTTCAGTATTTCTACTAAGTTTATCTTTGATTTATTCTTTACATCTTTATGTGCTATCAACTATGAGAATACATTGAATTCTGATGAATTTTACAATAAAACTGTTGGTTAAAACAAATAAAAATGATTGAGTCATTTTGTTGACTCAATCCTTTTGCTTTACTGAATTGTATCTAAGATATCCTTCATTTTCTTTGCTAGACCTTTAGTCTTTTCTACTGATAATGAACAGATAGCGACACGAATACCAAAATTTACCTTTACAGTAAAGATATTATTTGCCATTAAAGCTTCATGATACTTATCACGAGTTTCATTATCCATGGCAAGTGTAACAAAGAAACCTTCTTTATATGGGTAATACTTTAATCCTACTTTATCTGCCTCAGTTGTAAAGATATCTCCTCTTTCTTTTAATAAGTGAACATATTTTAATCTTTCCTGATCATATTCTTCACCATGATTGTCTAATACATCTACAAATGTTTCCATTGCACCATTGTTGATATTTGACCAAGTCGCACGAGCATTCTTTTCAAATACGATCTTTACCTGATTAACTGATTCTTTCTTCTGACCTAAGATGATTGCTGCACCACATCTTAAACCATAACTTGTCATTGACTTAGATAATGAGAATGAAACAACCACAATCACGTTATCACTGATCTTGTCAAACTGACCAAAATAAGTCTTTGCTTCCTTCTGACGGCTTGAGAAATCAATGTAGGCAATATCATTTAATAATACAACAGCATGAGTCTTACTGCATTCATTTAAGAAAGTAATCACTTCATCCCATTCTTCATGAGTTAAAGAATAACCTGTAGGGTTATGACAAGGGTCATTGATGACAATCACTAACTTGTTCTGTTTCTTCATTGTTTCAAGACATGTTTCCTTGAAAGATGCAATATTGAAATGATCTCCTTCAAATAAAGAATACTTAGCCATTTCAAGATTGTGCATCTGAGCCATTAATGCATAACTTCCCCATGCAATCTCAGGTAGGATGACAGTCTGTCCTTCATCTAAACATTCCTGGATAGTCATTGAAACAGCGCCAGTTCCTCCAGGAGTAGCAACTACTTCATGTTCAAGATGGCTATTACCATCTAATACCCAATCATAAGCCTTTTGTCTAAATGTAGGGTTACCAGTAAAGCTTGCTGCATACTTTGCAAGAACTTTATTATCAAGACTCTTTAAAGAACTGAAAACACTATCCAATGCTACAAGCTGACCTTCTTCATTATATAAAGAACCGATTGTTGCATCTACAACCTGATCAGCTCCATACTTTTCTTTCGCTTCCTTTGCTTTCGCAACAATAGTAAATACTGTATCTACTATTGGCTGCTGATTTACGCTATCTTTTACGAAATTCATACGTTATCCTCCACTTGTTTAGTAATATAGGTACTATTCTAATACGCTATTGCGTTTGAGACAAGTCAACAAAGAGATATTTCTTATTAGTTTTCTAAAATCATTGTATTTACTAATGCAACGTTGTACACTATGTATGGCGTTATTCTCACTTGAGAATAACGGAAAGGGGCTTGTATGAAGGATCGTTATAACCGTACTATTGATTATATGAGAATATCAATTACTGATAGATGTAACTATCATTGTAGCTATTGTAATCCAAGCCAATTCAAATTTCTTTCACATAATGATATTTTACGCTATGAACATGTACTAGATATATGCAAGGTGGCAGTTAAACTAGGCATAGTGAACTTTAAGGTGACTGGTGGAGAACTGACTGTAAGAAAAGGATATCTGTCATTTTTAAGACAGCTTAAACAACTAGATGGCGTGAGACAGGTGACTCTTACAACTAATGGCTTATTACTAGATGCACTTACCTTGGATGAATTAAAGGATATTGGGATTGATGGTATCAATTTCTCTATAGATACTCTTGATTCAAAGAAATATGCTGCAATATGTGGGCAGGATACATTGGATGAAGTATTAAAAAATCTTCTATATGGGGTTTCTATTGGACTCAATATAAAAATCAATACAGTCGTAGGACCACTTTTTACACAAAGTGATTTAGAAAGTCTGATTGATTTCTGTAAGGATCTACCAGTAAGTCTTCGTTTTATTGAACTCATGCCATTAGGTGAAAATAAAAGGGAAAATAGAATAGAAGAAGTGCAGTCATATTTCTTATCACATTATGATATAGAAGAAATAAATGAAAGATTAGGCAATGGTCCGGCACATTATATAAGAATAAAGAATATGAATTGTGTCATTGGCTTTATTGAAGCTTTACATCATAAGTTTTGTCATGAATGCAATCGTGTGCGTTTGTCTAGTACAGGACAATTAAAGTTATGTTTATTTCATAAGAATAGTATCGCATTAAAGTCTTATATAAGTGATGAAATCAAACTAGAAGAAGTGATGAGAAATGCTATTTATATGAAACCAGAACAGCACCATTTCGAAGATGAACAAAGTGGTACTGTAATGAATCAAATAGGAGGGTAATATGGGATTTACACATTTTGATGAAGATGGAAACGCCATTATGGTAGATGTATCTGATAAAGAAATTACAAAAAGAACAGCTTGTGCAAGAGGTACAATTCAAGTCAATCATGAGATTATTGAGCATATTAAAAATAATACAGTAGAAAAAGGGGATGTTCTTGGTGTCGCAAGAATTGCGGGTATTATGGCTTCGAAAAAGACAAGCGATATGATTCCTCTTTGTCATATATTGATGATTACCAATGTTACTGTTGATTTTGAAATAGATGAAGAAAATAATCAGATTGATGCCTACGCAACAGTGAAATGTAAAGGAAAAACAGGTGTGGAAATGGAAGCACTCCATGCTGTAAGTGTTACACTGCTTACTATTTATGATATGTGCAAGGCAATCAGTAAAGAAATGGAAATTAAAGATATACATTTAGTAAAGAAAACAGGCGGGAAGAGCGGTGAATTCAATTGGCAGGAAAAGTAGAAGCAATTTGTATTAGTGAAAAGAAGGGAACTGAAAAGAAACCTATACAAGAAACTAAGATAATAGAAGATTTCGGCTTAGAACATGATGCCCATGCAGGCAAGTGGCATCGTCAAGTGAGCTTATTACCTTATGAAGAAAGAGAAGATTTTAAAAGACGTGGTGGAGACGTAGAAGATGGTGCTTTTGGTGAAAATCTTCTTATTTCTGGTATTGATTTTAATGAACTTGTTGTAGGAAGCCATGTACATATTGGTGAAGTAGATTTAGAAATCACACAGAGAGGTAAAAGTTGTCATGCACATTGTCGTATTTATCATCAGGTAGGTGAATGTATTATGCCTCGACTTGGTATTTTTGCCAAAGTTATTCATGGCGGTATCATTCATTGCGGTGATGAAGTAAGTTATACACCACCTACAGATTCACGCCTACGTGTCGCAATACTGACCTTATCCGATAAAGGCAGTCAGGGACAAAGAGAGGATGAAAGTGGACCTTATATTAAGGAATATATGGAAGAAAGAGGCTATCATGTCACTTCTTTAGATATCCTTCCAGATAATCAGAAGATGATTGAGCAGGCGCTTATTAACCTAAGTGATCGTTGTGAGAATGATTTAATACTCACTACAGGTGGTACAGGTTTATCACAAAGAGATGTCACACCTGAAGCGACTTTAAAAGTTGCCACACGACTTGTACCAGGTATTTCTGAAGCCATTCGTTATGAATCTATGAAATATACGAATCGTGCAATGTTATCTCGTGGTGTGAGTGTCATTAGAAACCATACACTCATTATTAATCTTCCAGGAAGTGTGAAGGCAGTGAAGGAGAGCTTGGATATTATTATTGAACCTCTTCATCATGGCTTAGAAATCTTAAAAGGAGATGCACACGATTGTGCAAGAAGTGATGATTGATTATTCACCTATATGGATTTCATTTAAATGTGCTGCTTTTTCTATATTTATCACATTCTTTTTAGGACTCTTTGCAGCCAGATGGATGATGACACTTAAAAATAAAGTGGTTCAATTACTTTTTGATGGCATATTTACACTTCCATTAGTCTTACCACCAACTGTCATGGGCTTTTTCCTGTTGTTGATATTTGGTGTCAATCAGCCTATTGGTTCATTTTTCTTAAATGTATTAGGCATGCGTATCGCCTTTAGCTTTAGTGCGACGGTGATTGCAGCAGTGGTGATCTCTTTTCCAATCATGTATCGTTCAGCAAGAGGTGCTCTAGAACAGGTTGACAAAGATCTTGTAGATGCTGCAAGAACACTTGGTATGAGTGAAACAAGTATCTTTTTCAAGGTGCTCGTACCTAATGCCTTGCCTGGTATTATCAGTGGTGGTGTATTATCATTTGCGAGAGGTTTGGGAGAATTTGGTGCCACTGCCATGCTTGCAGGTAATATTGTTGGAAAAACACGTACTCTTCCTTTGGCTGTTTATAGTGAAGTTGTCAGCAGCGATATGCATAGTGCATCCATCTATGTGACAGTCATTATTGCGATATGCTTTACGGCTGTGATTTTGCTGAATATTTATCAGTTATGGGTCAAGAAAAAGAGAGGCTATTAGTATGTATTTAGAGGTAGATCTATATAAGAAGCTAAGTGAGTTTGACTTAGATGTTCATTTTAAGATTGATGAAATATGTTTAGGCGTGATGGGACCAAGTGGCAGTGGAAAGAGCATGACACTTAAGTGTATTGCAGGAATAGAAACACCTGATTCAGGAAGAATTGTCTTAGATGGAAGAGTGCTTTATGATTCAGAGAAACATATTAACTTAACGCCTCAAGAAAGAAATATTGGTTATATGTTTCAGAATTATGCATTATTTCCAAATATGACAGTATATGACAACATTGCAGCACCACTTGTGGCCCGCAGACTTGATAAAACCACAATTCATGATTCAGTCATGCAGATGATGAAGGAAATACATATAGAAGGATTAGAAAAGCGTTATCCAAGACAGCTGTCAGGAGGACAGAAACAGCGTATTGCACTTGCACGACTTCTTATATATAACGCTGAAGCGATTCTTTTAGATGAACCATTCAGTGCTTTGGATGAAGATTTAAAAGGAGAACTCTTAAAAGAGATGAAGACTAAACTAGATGCTTATCATCGTCCGGTTGTCTTTGTATCTCATAACAGAGATGAAATCAAAGCTTTGAGTCATGATAAGTATATAATTAAAAGAGGAGAAAGAATCGATGAAAAAAATAGTTAGTATCTTATGTGCTTTTGCACTCGTATTCGGTTTGGCTGGATGCGGACAGGAAGAAAAGAAGACTGAAAAGAAAGTTACTATTACTATTGCGGCAGCCGCAAGCCTAGAAAAGACGTTTGAAGAAACACTTATTCCTCTTTTTGAAAAACAATATCCAAATGTTTTAGTCAAGGGCGTTTATGACAGCAGCGGTAAATTACAGATTCAGATTGAACAGGGATTAGATGTAGACGTATTCTTTAGTGCAGCGATTAAGCAGATGGATAGTTTAGTTGATGAAAAACTCGTGGATTCTAAGAGTGTTGTCAATTTATTAGAAAATAAACTTGTATTAATCAAAGGTAAAGATACAAAAACTGCTGTAAAAGGTATTTCCAACATTACTGATGCAAAGATGATTGCGGTAGGTGATCCTGAAGTTGTACCAGCAGGTCAGTACGCAAAAATTGCACTTACTAAGGCAAACACATGGGATGCCATCCAAAATAAGATTTCATTAGGTGGCAATGTCACTGAAGTGTTAAGTTGGGTAGAAAGCGGAAGTGCTGAAGTAGGTCTTGTTTATTCTACTGATGCAGCTAGCAGTTCTAAAGTAACAGTACTTGAAAAGGTCAACAACACCCTATTAGATACACCAGTTATTTATCCAGTAGGACGTGTAACTAAAACGAAACATCAAGAAGAGGCCAATAACTTAATTAAGTTTTTAGAAACTAAGGAATCTAAAGAAACATTCAAGAAGAGTGGTTTTGCTATTTGTAAGTAGTGTAGAGGAGGGGATTCCCTCCTTTTTATCTATTGACACATTAAATAATAGGAAATAAACTTTAACTTAGGAGGACAAATCATGAAACAAATCAAGACAGAAGATGCAGTAGGGGCAGTATTATGTCATGATATTACTGAAATAGTGAGAGGTTTAAGAAAAGGCGCACGTTTTAGAAAAGGTCATATCGTAAAAGAAGAAGATATTCCTGTATTGTTGTCTTTAGGAAAAGAAAACCTCTATGTATGGGAAAATGATGAGACAATGATGCATGAAAATGAAGCAGCAGAAGTATTATGCAAGCTTTGTATAAATGATCATATGTCTACAACAGAAATTAAAGAAGGTAAAATAGAATTAATCAGCACCATTGATGGCTTATTTAAAGTGAATAGAGAAAAGTTATTAGAAGTGAATCGTATGGGTGAAATGATGATTGCGACAAGAAACGGAAATACAGTTGTTCATTCAGGTGATCATCTAGCAGGTATGCGTATTATTCCACTAGTTATAAAAAAGGAAAAGATGGAAGAAGCATCAAAAATCACGAAGACACCTATTCTAGAAGTAAAACCTTTTGTATTCAAGAAAGCAGCCATTATCACTACAGGAAGTGAAGTCTATAAGGGACGTATCAAGGATACATTTACTCCTGTTATTATCGATAAATTAAAAGAATACAATGTAGAAGTCGTATTCCATAAACTATGTTTAGATGATCCAGATATGGTCACTCATGCAATTTCTGAAGCACTTGATACAAATGTAGATATGGTGATCTGTACTGGTGGTATGAGCGTTGATCCAGATGATAAGACACCACTCGCAATTAAGAACACAGGTGCTCATATTATTAGCTATGGTTCACCTGTTTTACCAGGTGCGATGTTCTTATTGTCATATAAGGGAGATACACCAATTGTTGGTTTACCGGGATGTGTGATGTATGCAAAAAGAACAGTCTTTGATTTAGTACTTCCTCGACTTGTAGCCAATGATCCAATCACTGCTGATGAACTTGCAATGCTTGGTGAGGGTGGTTTATGTTTAAATTGTCCACAATGCACATTCCCAAATTGTGGTTTTGGAAAGGGTTGGTAGGATGACATATCATAATCCTGAAAAATTCGATTTTAGAGTCAGATTTTTTAATGAGGAACCCTGTTTTGGAAAAGGTGTCTCACAATTACTGCATTTATGTGATGAGTATGGCTCTTTAAGTAAGGCCTGTGAGGTTATGGGGATGTCCCATTCTAAAGCATGGAAAATCTTAAAAAGAGCTGAAGAAGATCTAGATATGAAGCTATTAGAGCGTGTATCTGGAGGAAGTAATGGAGGAGGAAGTGTTCTAAGTGAAGAAGGGAAGACATTATTAAAGAAATATGATGAATTCCAGAAAAGAATGAAAGACTTCGCAGAAGAAACATTTCAAGAACTATTTAATGAAGAAAGATAAATATTTGATTATTGCATTTGATTCTACAAGCCATGCACTAGACTTAGAGTATAAGGCAAAAAATAAGATGCAGGGAAGGCTGATTCCTCTTCCAAGAGAAATAGAAGCAGGATGTGGACTCTGTTTTGCCTCTTTAGAACTAGACCAAGATAAATGGCATAGATTCTTAGAAGAAGAACGTGTACAATATGCTTATATGAAAGAGGTGATATTCTAATGAGTGAGAAGATTTACTGTCAGGGTGGAGGATGCAGCGCAAAGCTTGGCGCAAAGAAGCTGTCTCGCATCCTTGAAAAGATTGATAAGTATGAAGACCCTGACTTGTTAGTAGGCTTTGATAGTCATGATGATGCATCTGTATTAAAGATTACTGAAGATAAGGGAATTGTCTCTACATTGGATTTCTTTCCTCCAATGGTAGAAGATCCTTATCTTTATGGTCAGATTGCAGCCACCAATGCATTAAGTGATGTCTATGCTATGGGTGGTGTGCCTAGAACTGCTTTAAATATTGTCTGTTTCCCAGATGAAGAAGATTTAAATATACTAGGAAGGATTATTGAAGGCGGGAATGATAAGTTAAAAGAAGCTCATGTAACACTATCTGGAGGGCATTCTATTAGAGACACATCTATTAAGTATGGCTTAAGCGTGACTGGTATTGTGGATGTTGATTCTATTAAGACAAACAATAATGCCCAGGCTGGAGATGTACTTATACTTACTAAGAAATTAGGCGTGGGTATGACACTCAATGCGATGCGTATGAAAGATGCGGCGCCAGAAGTATTAGATGTTGTTTTTAAGAGTATGACAACACTTAATAAGTATGCTGCAGAACTACTTAAACCATATGATGTTCATGCACTTACAGATGTCACAGGTTTTGGTTTAATGGTTCATTTAAATGAGATGTTAGATCATAAAAAGAGTGCAATACTTTATGGGAATAATATTCCTTATTTTAGAGATTGTCCTTACTATGTAGAAGAATTCTATTTAAGTGGTGCTGCCCAGACAAATAGAAATAGTGTAGAAAAAGAAGTTGTTTTTGAGAAAGAAAACTTCTTCTTAGAAGAAATTATGTATGATCCTCAGACAAGTGGGGGATTACTTGCAAGTGTCGCTAAAGAGGATTTAGATGATATAATGAATGCCTTTAAAGAAGCAGGAAGAGAATGTTATATCATTGGAGAAGTTGTTGATTTAAAAGATAAAAGTATATATGTAGGAGAGTAGAAATGAGAAAGTTAGATGCCAGAGGATTAGAATGTCCATTACCAGTAGTTAAAACTAAGGAATTATTAAAGGAAAGTAGTGAAACTGTAGAAGTCGTAGTAGATAATGAAACAGCTGTAGAAAACTTAAAGAAGTTTGCGAAAGTAAAGGGGTATGATGCAGTAAGCAATAAAGTGAATGAAGATTATCATGTAGTCATCAGTTCAGGTGAACAGGTTGTAGAAGAAAAGAAGGCTGACAATATCTTGAAAGGACAGATTGTCGTACTAAGCAGTGATAGTTTAGGAAGTGACAAGAAATTAGGTAAAATCTTAATGAAATCTTTCATCTTTGCGCTTACTAAGCAGGATGCATTCCCAGAAACAATTCTTTTCTATAATGAAGGTGTAAAGATTACTACACAGGAAAGTGATACACTGAATGATTTATTATTCTTAGAATCTGAAGGTGTTGAAATTGTGAACTGTGGAACATGTCTTGATTTCTTTAAGTTAAAAGATGATTTAAAAGTGGGCAGTATTACTAATATGTATGATATTGTAGAAAGAATGGAAAAGGCTGAAAAAGTCATCAAGCCTAACTAATATGAATAATCTTGTAGTAGTAAGAGGTGGCGGTGATATTGCGACTGGCACTATTTATAAGCTTGCTCGCTGTGGTTTTTATGTACTTGTATTAGAGATTGCCCATCCAAGTGCGATTAGACGTAATGTTGCTTACTGTGAAGCGGTGTATGAAGGTTGTAAAGAAGTCGAGGGTATTGAATGTGTACTGATTCATTCACTTGATGAATTAGCGTCTGTATTTAAAGAGAATAAGATTGCGATGATGGTAGATCCTGAAGGTCGTTCTATTGATATCTTAAAGCCAGAAATTGTGATTGATGCGATCCTTGCGAAAAAGAATATGGGTACTTCAAGAAATATGGCACCTATTACGATAGGATTAGGTCCTGGATTTAATGCAGGAGAAGATGTAGATATTGTGATTGAAACAATGCGAGGTCATCGTTTAGGTCGCTTGATTGAAAAAGGACCAGCAATGAAAAACACAGGGATTCCAGGACTTATTAAGGGTTATGGAAAAGAACGTGTCATTCATGCAGAAGTAGAAGGCACTCTTCATCAGGTTAAGAAGATTACAGATACAGTTGAAAAAGGAGACGTACTTGCTTATATAGAAAATGAGGAAGGACAGCATCCTGTATATGCTTCTATGTCAGGCTTACTAAGAGGTTTGATTCGAGAAGGTTATTATGTCACAAAGGGATTCAAGATGGCAGATATTGATCCTCGTTTAGATGAATATGAGAACTGCTTCACTATTTCAGATAAAGCAAGATGTATTGCAGGTGGTGTATTAGAAGCAATCTTCTATTTAAGAGGTCAGCATGATTTATCTTGATCAAGGGGCAACTAGTTTTCCTAAGCTACCTTCTGTCAAACAGGCAGTGATGGATGCACTTGAGCATCATATGAATGCCCAAAGAAGTACAGGTGCTTTTAAGACAGATCGTCTTTTATATTCTACACGTAAGCTTATTGCGGATTATTTCAATCTTCCTTCTTTTGATCATGTTATTTTCAATAGTGGTAATACAGAAAGTTTGAATACGTGTTTAAAAGGAATCTTATCAAAGGATGATCATGTCATTACGACTTATGCGGAACATAATTCTGTCTTAAGACCACTTCGTCAAATAGGTGTTGATTTAACTGTTACAGCACCTTATAAGGAAGATATTCTTAAAGAAATAAGAGAAGACACAAAGATGATTGTTATGACGCATAGCTCTAATGTAACAGGTGAACTCTATGATATAGATGCCATTGGTCAGTTGGCCTATGAACATCACATCCTATTTGTGGTGGATAGTGCACAAAGTGCAGGTCATATATCTATTGATATGCAGAAATCTCATATTGACCTGCTTACTTTTAGTGGTCATAAAGCATTACTTGGAATGAGCGGGGTAGGAGGAATCTGTGTTAATACAGATGTATTCATCCACCCACTTAAGACAGGTGGAACAGGAATAGATTCCTTTAATAAAAAACAGCCTGATAGTTATCCTGAACATTTGGAAGCAGGCACATTGAACATACCAGGTATTGCCTCTTTAAATGCAGGCATGACTTATTTGTTAGAACATCAAAAAGAGATAGAAGAAAAAGAAAAACAGCTTTTTGATGCTTTATATGAGGGTATGAAACGTATTCCAGGAATCACATTCTATTGTGATTATGATACCTGTAGCCATACACCTATCATTGCCTTTAATCTTAAAAATTATGATTCATCTAAGATCAGTGATGTCTTAAGTTATAAATATGATATTATTACACGCTGTGGTGCTCATTGTGCACCACTGATGCATACACATCTTAATACAGTAGAAAGAGGTATTGTACGCTTCAGCTTATCATTTATGAATAGTATGGAAGAAATCAATACTGTCATTGATGTCTTAAGGCAGGTGAGTGAGGAATGATCATTAGTATTATTGGGTCAGGTGGAAAAACAACACGTATGAAGGAACTGCTTCTTAAGTATAAGGAAGAAGGAAAAACAGTTCTCATGACTACTTCTACACATATGCGTATAGAAGAAGATACTTTAGTTGATCCAACGTATAAAGAAATTCAGGAAGAAATAAAAAACAAAGGCTATGCCTTTGCTGGAAATCGTTTTGATGAAAAGAAAATCAAGGCGCTCGATCATGATTTACTCAACCAACTAAAAAAAGAAGTGGATGTTGTATTGATTGAAGCAGATGGCTCTAGGGGTATGCCTTTAAAGGTACCTGCAGACTATGAACCTGTCATAGATGAAGATACAGATCAAATTATTTTGATTACATCTATGAAAGGCTTAGGAAAACGTGTGAAGGATGTGGTTCATCGTTATGAATTATTACATCTTGATCCAGAGAAAATAGTAGATGGTGCACTTATTCAGCAGCTTGTGAGATATTATTTGAAGAGATATCCTGATGCAGTCATAGAAGTCAAACAGCCAGAAGGGCTTTATCAAAGAGCTTTGGCTTCCTTAATAGAACATAACGTAGATGTGACATGTATACAAAAAGACTGGTTCACGCCCCAGCCAAAATTAGTATTACTAGGTGCAGGACATGTTTCACAGTATGTTGAAAAAACAGCGCATCTATTAGATTTTTATACAATAGTCATTGATAATCGTGAAGAATTTGCGAACCCAGCTATCTTTACAAAGGCTCAGGAAGTTCACTGTGTCAACTATGAAGAAGCAAATCACTATTTCCCTGAAGAAGACAATACATGTTATGTTATTGTGACAAGAGGGCATAAGGATGATAAGGTCTGCCTGAAAAAAGTTCTTGATCAAAAAGCACTTTATATAGGCATGATTGGAAGCAAAGGCAAAGTGAAAAAGACTATGGATGCCTTAATACAAGAAGGCTATGATGAGAATCTATTAAAACAGGTTCATGCACCTATTGGTCTTCCAATCAATTCACAAACACCTGCAGAAATTGCGATAAGTATTATGGCTGAAATCATTCAAGTTAAAAATACCCATCAATTTTCTACGATGACAAATGATTTGTATCATACAAAAGAAAAAGGCACTCTTTGTATCATTACATCTAAAGAAGGATCTGCCCCTCGCGGTGTAGGAAGCATGATGCTTGTCACAGATGAAAAAATCATTGAAACAATTGGTGGTGGACGTGTTGAATACCAGGCAATACTTGATGCAAGAAATGAAGATGGCATTCGTTCTCATCGCTATGAATTAAGCAATAAAGAAGGTGCAAAGCTAGGTATGATCTGTGGTGGTCGCAATGACGTATTATTTATTCCCTTAAATTAGAAAGGACGTCGGGCTGATCAGTTTGTATCACAATATAATCTGATTGTATATCATCGTAAAGTAAAATACGATTATTAGGAAACATATAACGTTGTACACGTGAATTATCAAAATCTACAATCAGTTGATCAATAAAAGAAGGATGAAGCTTATTTTCTATAGAATGACATATTCTTAGGAAGATATCATTTGATTCTTCTTTTTTTATTTTATAAACATATAAATATGATCTCATAATTCTCACCTCTATAACTATTATATATATTTATAAAATAAAATGCGTTATGTATCCCTTCGACAACTCCTTGAATTAGGTGCTTATTTAAAATATGTGAAAATTTAGTGAAACATCTTTGTTTTTACACATAATATATTATGTTATGATAGAAAAAAAGGGGTTGAGAATAATGCTTACAATTAAGGATGTATGCAAACAATATCATACAGGTGAACTCACTCAGACAGCTCTTAATCATGTCTCTCTGTGTTTAAGAGATAATGAATTTGTTGCAATATTAGGACCATCTGGTTCAGGAAAAACAACTTTATTAAATGTGATTGGCGGCTTAGATCAATATGATTCAGGAGATCTTATCATCAATGGTATTTCCACAAAACAATATAAGGATAAGGATTGGGATTCTTATCGTAATCATACAATAGGCTTTATTTTCCAAAGTTATAATCTGATTCCGCATCAGACAATTCTTGCGAATGTAGAACTCGCCCTAACAATTTCAGGTGTTTCTAGAGAAGAAAGAACACGTCGTGCCAAAAAGGCACTGACTCAGGTAGGACTTGGAGAACAGTCTCATAAGCTTCCCCATCAGTTATCAGGTGGGCAGATGCAAAGAGTAGCTATTGCGCGTGCTTTAGTGAATGATCCGGATATTTTACTTGCTGATGAACCTACAGGCGCACTCGATAGTGAAACGAGTATTCAGGTTATGGATTTATTGAAACAGGTAGCTAAAGAAAAACTTGTAGTCATGGTTACTCATAACCCGGAACTTGCACATATGTATGCGAATCGTATTGTAAATCTTAAGGATGGTGTGATAGTCTCTGATTCTAATCCAGTATCTTTTAAAGAAGAAAAACCCGTTCATAAAAATCTTGGAAAGACATCTATGAACTTCCTAACCGCATTAATGCTTAGCTTTAATAATCTTAAGACAAAAAAAGCGCGTACAATACTCACATCATTTGCTGGTTCTATTGGTATTATTGGGATTGCGCTTATTCTTTCTATTTCTACCGGTGTGAATGCTTATATTTCATCCATTGAAAAAGAGACATTATCAGAATATCCGCTCTCTATTCAATCTACAGGAATTGATATGAGTGCGATGATGGGTGAACCTGTGAAGAAAAACTACAGTGAAGTTAAAGTTGTGGATATGATGGAGAATATGTTCTCTAAGATTGGTTCTAATGATTTAAAGAACTTAAAATCTTATATTGAAGAACATAAAGAAATCAATCAATACGCCCGTGCTGTAGAATATGATTATGGTATCTCACCACAGATCTATACAAATGACCAATATGGTATAAGACAGGTGAACCCTGATGCAACTATGAAGAAGATTGGAATGGGAACAGGCAGTAATTCTATGATGAGTAGTATGATGAATACGAATGTTTTCTATTCTCTTCCATCTCATGCATCTTTATACGATGATCAATATGATGTAAAAGCAGGTCACTGGCCTAAAAGTAAAAATGAGTGTGTTTTGGTTCTTTCTAAAAAAGGTGGAATCAGTGATTTTATGCTGTATACATTAGGTTTAAGAGACCCAGCACAATTAGATCAGATGTTACAGGCTTTTAATGAAGAGAAAAGTGTTAAAGTCACTTCAGGTAAACAAGGCTATCGTTATAAGGATCTATTAGGTATTACTTTTAAAGTAGTTAACGCATTCTCTTATTATCAATATGATGATACATATAAGATATATAAAGATAAAAGTAATGATACAAACTATATCAACTCACTTGTACAAAATGGCAGTGATTTAAAGATTGTTGGTGTTGTACAGCCTAAAGAATCTACAAATGCTTCTATGCTTACTATGGGTATTTATTATCCTTACTCACTTGTCTCTTCTACTATTAAAGATGCTAGAAATAGCCAGATAGTTAAAGCACAGCTAGAAAATAAAAATATAAATGTGATGACTGGACAATCTTTTAATGATCAGTCTCAAAAGTCATTTGATTTATCTTCTATGTTTCAAGTAGACAATAATGCACTAAAGAATGCATTTCAATTTGATACAAGAAAGATGAATATATCCATGCCACAAATGGACTTGTCACGGGTATTAAGCCAGATTAAGATTGATATTTCTGATACAGATGCAAGTGCTTTTATGGCCACTCTTACATCACGTTATAACGATTATTTAAAGGAACATCCTTTAAAAGAAGCAGGGAACTTAAAAGAAGTGGTTCAAAAATATCTTCAATCAAAAAGAGCGTCTGATATAATTAAGAAAGGCATCGACGATGCAATTAAAGAAAATGGTGAAATAAAGATCACTGAAGAACAGATGCAGAAGATTATGAAGAGTGTAGCGGATGACTTTGGTAATTATGCAAAAGAAGATATCAATTCATTTGCACTAGGATTACAGAATAGTATGACGAACTATCTCAATTCAGAGGATTCTAAGCAGGTCATCAATCAGTTTATTAATAAAGTTATCAAGGATAATCATCTTGACGTACAATTAAATATAATTATGTCAGGCTACATGCAGACTGTCACAAAACAGATGGCCACATCTCTTTCTCAGGCATTTACTTTTAATCCGGATGTCTTTAAACAGGCCGTTAAAATGAATAGAGATAGTACGGATATGACTGAACTTTTAAAATCAATGATGAATACAGAACAGTCAAGCTATGATAATAATATGAAAAAATTTGGTTATTGCAGCTTTGATGATCCAAGTAGTATTAGTATCTATCCTCAGGATTTTGAAAAGAAGCAGTCAGTCCTTGATTATTTAGACCATTATAATGAAAAGATGAAAAAGATAGATGAAGATAAAGTGATTACTTATACAGATATTGTAGGAACGCTTATGTCTTCAGTCACTGACATTGTGGATGTTATCAGTTATGTGCTTATTGCTTTTGTTGGTATTTCACTTGTAGTTTCTTCAATTATGATAGGTGTTATTACATATATCAGTGTATTAGAAAGAAAGAAGGAAATTGGAATACTACGTGCCATCGGAGCATCTAAACATAATATTTCACAGGTATTTAATGCGGAGACATTTATTGTTGGTTTATTATCAGGACTCATGGGTATTGGTATTACCTTGATTCTATTAATTCCTACGAATATAATAATTCATAATGTATCAAACCAGACCTCTATCAATGCGATGCTGCCAGTAAGTGGTGCAATTATTCTTATATTATTAAGTATCGGTCTGACACTACTAGGTGGCTTGATTCCATCTCGTAAAGCAGCTAAAGAGGATCCAGTCAAAGCATTGCGTACAGATTAAAGGAGAAAATTATGTCAAAGAACGTTATTGATGAAATCTATTCATCCTATGATCATTTCTTTGATTCAGAAAAGAAAATTGCGAAATATATCATGCATCACACAAGTGAAGTGGTCAATATGACAGTAGGAGAATTTTCGAACCTTTAATTTTTAAGGGGGGGGTCAATAAAAAAATCGCTTTAAATTATTGGGGGTTTCCACTTGTAAAGGGCAGTCAGAAATGACTGCC
>NZ_UQGV01000052.1 GCF_900540665.1 uncultured Catenibacterium sp.
TAAAGGGGCATGCCCCTTTATCCCAATTCCTTAATTCCAGTTTCATTTTACAATTCAGATAAGTATAAAATAAGACAATTAATTAAAAAAATACTTGAATAAGTACATTGAAAGTGCTATCATTTCACATGATGAAAAACATATAGGATTGTTACTATTGAATTAGGCAAGACCAGAGTGAACCTTCTATTTTAGAGGGGTACTTTGGCCTTTTTTTGTTGGTCCTATATAGAAAAGAAAGGAAAAGGGATAATGAACAAGAAACAAGGTGTTATTGGATTAGTTGCAACTGTCATGATTGCGAATGCTGCATTTGTTGATGTAAGACCAGTCTATGCTGTAGAAAACTTAAATCTTGCTAAAGGATGTACTGTTAATGCAAGTAGTTATGAAGTAGATTCTACATCACCAAGTAAAGCAGTAGATGGAGATATCAAGACTCGCTGGGGAACTGCACAGAACAAAGCAGATAATGAATGGATTGAAATCAATCTAGGTGGAGAAAAGACTGTACGTCAGATTAATATTAATTTTGAAAGAACGGATGATGCACAGAATATTCTAGGCTATAAGATTGAACTAGAAGAAAACGGACAATATAAAGAAGTATATAGAAAGACTTCTAAGGCAAAACAGAATGAAATCATTCAGTTAGATAAAGATCATCAAGCCACTAAAGTAAAGGTAACTGTACTTTCTGCAGATGGAGGTACAATCAACTGGAAGAATGTCGGAATCAATGAAATTGAAGTCTATAGTAAGATTGTAGAAAAAGCTGATGCTACGCCTGATAAAAACCATATGGCAAACGCTACAGTCACTGCATCAAGTAGTGAAGCTAATACATTAAGTCCAGATAAAGTAAAAGATGGAAGCACAGAAAAAGCAAACCGCTGGGCAAGTGATTATGAAACTCCAACTACTAATATCTGGTTAAATACTAAATTTGCTGGATTGACTCTCGTTAAGGAACTTAAGATTCATTTCTTTGAAAGAGATGTTGCACCAATGCCATCTAACGTAAAAAGCTTTGATATCAAATATAAAGATAAAGATGGTGTAGAAAAACTTGCAAAGAGCTTTACTAATACAAAGAAGGGTGACGGTTATAATAACGAAGTTGTTGTTAAGTTCAATGAACCTATTGAAGCAAAAGAATTAAAACTTTGTAACTTTGTAGCTGAAGCTTCATCATGGAATAACGTAAGTATTGCTGAAATGGAAGTTTATTCTAATGAACAGACAGACAAGAAAGCAACACTTGACTCTGTTGTATCATCTATTGAATCTCAGAGTAAGACAATTGAAGCTGATGTAAATACATTAGATATGCCAGCTGTACCAGAAGGATTTACTGTAAGAATCAATGGTGCAGACCTTGAACAGATCATTGGTGCTGATGGAAAGATTGTCCATCCATTAGTAGATAAGAATGTAAAAGTCTCTTATGTAGTTACAGATACTGAAACTGGAAAAGAAAAGAAGACAGCTGATGTTGACTATGTTGTAAAAGGTAAGAATGAACAAGTGTCAAGTAAGAATACTAAACCTACTGTTATTCCAGAAATCCAGGAATGGCATTCTAATTCAACAGAAAAGGTTTCTGTTAATTCTTTAAAGACAGTAACTTATACAGATGATAAGTTAAAAGCTGTTGTAGATGAATTTGTACGTGATTATAAAGATTTCACAGGTATTAACCTTACAGTGAAAAAAGGTGCTTCTCAGGCTAATGCATTTAACTTTGAATTAAAAGCACCAGATACTCTTCTAGGTGATGAAGGATATACAATGGATATTCAGAAAGACCGTATCAATGTTGCTTCTGTTCATACAACAGGTAATATGTACGGTATGCAGACAATCCTTCAGATGTATAAAGAAAACAATGAAGGCTATAAGATTGGTAAAATGCGTGACTATCCTCGTTTCAAGACACGTGGATTCTTATTCGATGTAGCACGTAAACCAGTTTCATTAGATATGATGAAGGAAGTTGCAAGAACAATGCGCTATTACAAGATGAATGACTTCCAGGCTCATTTATCTGATAACTATATTTTCTTAGAACAGTATGGTAAAGGTGATAATGAAAATGAAGCATTTAAAGCCTATGAAGCATTCCGTCTAGAATCAGGATTATCTAATGCGAAAGGTGAAACACCTACTGCAAAAGACTACTCTATCTCTAAGAAGGATTTCAGAAACTTTATCCAGGGTGAAAGAGCACTTGGTATGAATGTAGTACCTGAAATTGATGTTCCTGCACATGCAACTTCATTCACAAAAGTATGGCCAGAATTAATGGTACAAAACAAGGTATCACCATTAAATAGAAACAGACCACTTATTGACCATCTTGATGTTTCTAAGAAAGAAACAAAAGATAAGATCAAAGAAATCTTTGATGATTATACAACAGGTGCTAATCCAGTATTTGATGGAGAAACAACTGTACATATTGGTGCAGATGAATTCTTATCAAACTATACAGCATATCGTGGATTCGTTAATGATTTAGTACCTCACTTAAAGAAGACGAATACAGTTCGTATGTGGGGTGGTTTATCTTGGATTAAAGATAATCCAGTTACAAAGATTAATAAAGATGCTATTGATAATGTAGAAATGAACCTTTGGTCAGCTGACTGGGCAGATGGTATCGAAATGTATGATATGGGCTATAAGTTAATCAATACAATTGATGACTTTGGTTATATGGTTCCAAATGGTAACAAAGGACGTGCCAATGCTTATGGTGACTTATTAAACGTAAATAGAATCTTCAATCAGTTTGAAGCAAATAAAGTAAGAGTCAAAGGTGGTTCTTATAAGTATGTTCCTGCTGGTGATGATCAGATGCTAGGTGCAGCATTCGCACTTTGGAGTGATAATATTGATAAGAGTGCATCAGGTTTAAGTGAATCTGATTTATACTGGCGTTTCTTTGATGCATTACCATTCTATGCAGAAAAGACATGGGCTGCGACTGGTAAGGAAAAAGGTAGTGCAGATGCTCTTGCTAAACTTGCTCAGGACAAAGGAACAGGACCTAATACAAACCCTTATTACAAGGAAAATAAGAAGGGTGAAAACTATCAGAGCTATAACTTTAATAATGGCTTAAAAGATGGCTCTGAAAACAAACGTGACCTTAAAGAAGGAAAGAATACTGAAATTAAGGATAATGCGTTAGTATTAAAGGATGGCGTAAGTTATGTAACTTCACCAATTAAAGAATTAGGAAATGGTAATAAGTTATCATTTGATATTAAGTTGAAGAAACCTGCAAAACCAGGAGACATCTTATTTGAATCAGATGCTGACTATGGAACACATGATATCAGAATCATGGAAGATGGTAAGTTAGGATTCACAAGAGAACTTTATAACTATTATTTTGATTATGAATTACCAGTAGGTAAGAGTGTAAACATTGAGATTACTACAGCTCAGCAGAAGACAAGTTTATATGTCAATGGTGAATATGTATGTGATGCAAAAGGTAAATTCATTCATAATGATATGGTGAAGAAAGACAATATCACTCATTCAACATTTGCTTTACCACTAGAAAGAATTGGTTCTAAGACAGAAACAGTATCTGCAGTTATTGATAATGTTGTTGTATCTGAAAAAGCACCAGAAGTAGATCTTTATAATAAGACTGCTTGGACTGGAAGAGCAGAATCAGAAACACCAACTTCACATGGTGGAAACAATGAAGGTATTATCGGTATGGCATTTGATAATAAACCTTCTACAATCTGGCATTCAGACTGGTCTCAGGCTACAAAAGATAAGGTTCCAACAACTTCAGGTGCAGCTGGAACTGGAAAGGGTGCTGATGGAAGTATCTGGTCAGAAGTGAAATTTGATAAGGCTTATGAAATCAACCAGGTATCATTTACACCTCGTCAGGACTCTAATAGTGGTCAGGTCACTAAAGCATCACTTTATATCCAGACTAAGAAAGACGGAGAATGGGTAGAAGTAGCTAAGGATCAGACATTTGATGCTAACAAGTCAGAAAAAACATTTACTTTTGATACACAGAATGTTTATGGATTCAAGTTCGTTGCTTCACAGTCTAATGATGGATGGGTTGCTATTTCTGAATTCAATATCGCAAATAAAGAAGTAACTAATAACACTTATACTGTTTATGTAGAAGCAGAAAAAGGTGGAAAAGTAAGTGGTGGTCAGGAAGTTGCAGCAGGTAAATCTGTGACTATTAATGCAACACCTAATAGAGGTTATGTATTTACAGGATGGTATCGTCCTAATGGTGATAAAGTATCTGATAAAGCAGAATACACATTCAATGTTATGGGTAATACAGCTTTAATTGCGAAGTTTGAAAAATCTGCAGAAGCAGATGTGAAGATCACAAGTATCCAGAAGCTAGATGATTTAACTGTAGTAAAAGGTACTTCATTTGATGCATTAAATCTACCAAACAAAGTATCTATTACATTAGAAAACAATGAAACAGAAGAAGTAGACGTAACATGGAATAAGGATGCTTATAAAGCTGATGAATGTGGTACATATGTATTAGAAGGTACATTCACATTACCAGAAGGCGTTGCAAACCCAGATGGCTTGAAAGCAACTGTAAAAGTAACTGTTGAAAATAAGACATATACAATTGCAGTAGATAGTGATAAGAACATGGGAACTGTTTCTATGGATCAGGCAAATGGTACTTATGAAGAAGGTACAAAAGCGACTTTAACAGCTACAGCTAATGAAGGTTATAAATTTGTAAACTGGACAGATGCAGATGGAAAAGTAGTAAGTACTTCTAACCCATATACATTTGAAGTAAGTGCAAATACTACACTTAAAGCAAACTTTAAGAAAGTAGAAGTTACACCAACAGCTCCTTCATCAAAAGATATCTTAGATGCAATCATTGCTGGTAATAAAGTACAATCAGTGATTAAGAAGGGTGAAACAGAACTTGTTCTTCCTAAGGTTCCTGAAGGTTACGATATTAAGATTACTCAAGTAAATCCTGAAGGTATCATCGCATTAGATGGTAAGGTTACAACACCTAAGAAGGATACAGATGTTCTTGTTACAATTTCAGTAACTGATGCAGAAGGAAAGTCATTCGCTGCTGACTTCATCGTAAAAGTAGAAGGATTAAATGAATCTGATAAGGAAACTCCAAAAGATCCTGAAACAGGAAAAGATACACCTAAAGATCCTACTCAGGATAAGAAACCAGCTAAGACAGGTGATGCAACATCAATTGCAAGCTGGATCTCTATGATGACAGTAGCAGGTGCTATGTTACTTAAGAGAAAGAAAAGATCATAATATTTAATTGGTCTGAGAGATAGCGAAAGCTATCTCTTTTTTGAGTTCTAAGACAAAGAAAAAACCCACGACATAAATCGTGAGTTTTCTTCCGCACCGAGTGCCATTTACATTGATGATTGTAAGCTAGATTTACTAGAAAATCAATAGGCTATTTACAATTAAAAAAATATTTTAGCGCCTACTATTAGGCATTGTCATAGCTTAAGTCTAAACATTATTTTAGAAAAAGTAATAGAATAGACATAGAAAGGGTGATGATTATGGTTGAACAACTAGATAAACTCATGAATGCATTGTATGAAAAAAGTACTATTTCACATAATAAGAAACACTCAGAAATAATAGAGAAAAAATTGGATTTTAAGGTTGTAGTTATAGTTGATTTTGAAAACTATCAAGCTATTCCTACAGACTTGTTAGACAAAGAGTATGTTTATTATTTGTTTTGTGGATTTGTCACTACAAAACCAGCACAAGAATACAAAGGTATGTTAGAATGGGATGATATTAGCATAGTAGAAACTAGGCATATAGGAACAAAAATTGCGGATAATAGAATCTCTATGTATATTGGTTATATATTTGGTAAATACAATCCTAAGCAAGTTATACTGGTATCTAATGATATTGATTATTATGAAATGATGATGGATTTAAAGGCTCATGGATACCCGATAATGTTAAGAGAACCCTCATTAAATAGTAAAGAGCAGCAAAGAAGACAAATGGATCTAATGATGGATAAACTTGTAGAACTGAATAATGGGGAAAATATTATAGGAGTATCTAGAATTAAGTTTTATTTGAAATCAAATATGGAATTATCTGAAAGTGAACTCAATAAAGTGTTAAACAGAATAAAATCACAATGTGAATTAACAGAAGTAAAAGGAACAGAAGAATTCTATAAGTTAAAGGGGTGAAACATATGAAGGTTTATGTGAAATGTAATAAGAATTCTAATTCTGGATTATTTATAGGGAAAAGTGAAACATTTACAAAAGCGATATATGGCTTTAGTGAATTAGGTTGTGAAATTATACCCTATGAAGTATTAGATGATATATACGATGTCGTTACAAAAGAAGATATAGTAGTTGATTATATTTATCAATGTGAAGAAATATTCAGAAAGTTTGGGTATGATGATGTTCATGTTGATGATTATCCTGAATGCTTAAAGAAGTATTTAGGACGAAAGATTTGGTATGATACGATTGATTCTATTTCTTCTCATGTGGAAAAATGGTCTGCTGGATGGTTTGTTAAACCGGTTAAGTCAAAAGTATTTACAGGAAAAGTCATAAAGAGTATCAAAGATTTAGTTGGATGTGGTAATTGTGAAGAAAACTATGAAGTCATATGCAGTGAAGCAATAGATATTAGAAGAGAATGGCGATGTTTTATTTATTATGATGAAATTTATGATATAAAGCCATATAAAGGGGATTATCATTATACATATGATCCACATGTCATTGATCAGATTATGAAGGATTTTAGAACATGGGAAGAAAGACCAGCAGCTTGCATTATTGATATTGGTGTGACTAGTGATCATAAAACAATATTAGTAGAATGCAATGATGCTTATTCATCTGGCGATTATGGACTAGAAGACTTCAAATATGCTAGATTTATATCTGCAAGATGGGCTCAGATTTTTGAGCGAGAAGATCCATTTGATTTTAGAAAGTATCAGCCTTGATATTCATCATGATTAAAAAAATATAAATAGTGAAAAAACGCTAAATAAATACATCTACTTATAGAAATAAACTTCTATACAATAAAGATTATCGTTGGATAAGCTTATTTTAATCACTCTAAAGGGGCTGCAACGAATAGATAGCACTTACTACTACCTTGAGCGTTGCAGCTCTCTTTCGTTATATTTGATCTAAGAAGGCTATCTACTATTTAATGTGAGATCCCATCTCAAGGACATTAAATAAAAAGGTACTTAAAACTGATTAGACATAAAGATCTCAATATGATTTAATCGATATTTTCAGTTACACCATATAATTTGACGCTTAAAGAATAGGCTGTAGCGAATTAATCGCTACAGCCTATTCTTCTAATAACCAATCTATGATATTGATTACTTTGATACCTTCATAGTTTCCTAACGTATATCTATCTAAAGTAAGGATGATTTTTTCATAATTATCCTTAATTTGTTTCAAAGGACGAATTTCTCTATTGAATGTATTCTCATCAACAAGTGATGCTGTGACCTGTATATAAGTATACACATCTTTTTTCTTTGCGATAAAATCTACTTCTGCACGACCATTTCGTCCAATATTCACATTATATCTTCTTCTTAGTAGTTCAAGATAGACAATATTTTCAATTGTAAAACCTAAATCATAGAATTGTTTTGGAAGAATATAATTACGAATTCCTGAATCTACAATATAATATTTCTTATTCGACTTTAAGACTTCTTTACCTGAAACATCCATGACTTCTACTGGGTAATAAAGATAAGATTCACATAATGCTTCAACATAATTACTAATAGTATTAGGAGAAGTCTTTCTTTCATTAGATTTGAAATAATTAGTAATACTACGTATAGAAACAGGACTTCCAACAACACTTGATAAATATTTGGATATAGCTTTAAGTAATGCAATATCAGTTACACTCTTTGAATTTTTTCTATTAATTCTTTCTTCAATATCCTTTACAATTACAGTATTGTAGATTCCTTCTAGATACATATCAATTTGTTCATTTTGTAATTGTATTTGATTGATATAAGGAAAACCACCTGTTTTCATATACTTTTGAAAAGCCTCTTCTTTATCTGTTTGTGGATTATAGACTTCCTTAAATGATAAAGGGAGAACAGGTATTTCAATATATCGACCACTTAAATAAGTAGCCAACTGGCCAGAAAATATATACGAATTAGAACCTGTAATGTAGATATCTATATTCTCTTTTACGTGAAGGCTATCTACAACCTTTTCATAAGAAGGAACATTTTGTATTTCATCCAGAAAAATATACATCATCTTATTCTCTACTAATCTATCTTTAATGTATTGGTAGAGTTTCTTATAATCCTGTAGATCCTCATATTCAAGTTTTTCAAAGTTAATAGAAACAATTTGTGATGGATCAATCCCGTTATTCACCAGATATTCCTGATACAATTTTAAAATTGTACTTTTTCCACAACGTCTAATTCCGGTAAGTACTTTTATAATATTCTGATCTTTCCAGGATAATAACTGTTTTAAGTATTCTTTTCTTTCAATCATTTTATTCACCTCTATTCTGATTAAATTATATCATATCATTTTAATCAATTCAATTTGTGTTCAAAATAGAGAACACTTATGTAAAAATATGAAATACTATTTAAATTTAAGAACACTTATGTAAAATAATACAATAATATTCAAATATGAGAACATAATAAAAGGGCAGGTGCCTGCCCTTAATGGGTTTTAATGTGGATTGTGACTATTCTCTATATCTTTAATATTTTTTAACCCATCAATCACAAAAGAGCCAATCATTTCTGCAAGAGATTCGACAATCTCAATACTTTTGGATTGTTCTTTCTAATAGACTCATTCACTAAAGCATGATAATAATCGTTCTTTAGAATACCCTTCTTATGTTTCTCTAGAGATTCTCTCCGGCATTGGGCAAAAAGACTTTAATATTTTTTTCAAGTACAACTATCTTGAAATTCAAGTATATACTTAATAGAATTAAAGAAGAATATACATAAAGGAGCTAATATAAAGATGCTAAGAAAAGATTTCTTATGGGGTGGTGCTGTTACTGCTCATCAAAGTGAAGGTGGATATACTGAAGGAGGAAAAGTTCCTGCAGTATGTGATTTAACAGTTACTGGTAAGTTCTCAGACTTTAAAGATGGTATTGATGCTTATCATAGATACAAAGAAGACTTTGATTTATATAAAGAGTTAGGCTTTAATGCATACCGTTTCTCTTTAGACTGGTCTAGACTTATGAGTGATGAGAATACATATAATGAAGAAGGTTTTGCTTTCTATGATGAATTTATTGATGAATTACTAGAGAGAGGTATAGAACCTATTCCTACACTCTATCACTTTGAAATGCCTGTAATCTTATATGAGAAGTATAATGGTTTTGCGAGTAGAAAAGTTGTTGATCTATTTGTAGAATTATGCAAGAAGATCGTAGATCGTTATTGTCATAAAGTAAAATACTGGATTATTTTTAATGAACAGAATGGAATACTACAAAAAGGTCCAAAGATGTTCTTTGGTGCAGTATGTCCTGAAGGAGAAAACCCTATTACTCTAGATCATCAAATTATGCATAATACATTAATCGCGCATAGTTTGATAAATGAATACATTCATCAAAAAGGAGGCTATGTTTTAGGTATGGCCACTATTGTACAAAGTTATCCTGAAACATGTCACCCATTAGATACATTAGAATCTATGAAAGCTCAAAGTGAAGCATTTGTATTCCTAGATGTTTTTGCGAGAGGACATTACAACAGCTATTTCCTAGCAAATATGAAACAAGAAGGTACTATGCCAGTTATAGAAGAAGGAGACTTTGAAATACTTAAGAAGGGTAAAACAGATGCCCTTGCGATAAGTTATTATATGTCTACAATTAGTCATTATGGTGAAGAGAGTTTGACTAATGTAGAAGATGTAGTTATTAAGAAGAACCCTTATTTAGAAATGTCTGAATTTGGATGGACAATAGACCCTATTGGATTACGTATTACATTAAGACAACTTTATGACAGATATGAAATGCCTATTTATATTGTAGAGAATGGTTATGGATATGATGATCAGTTAGTAGATGGCGTTATTAATGATGATTATCGTATTGACTATATGAGAAAGCATATTGGAGAGATGAAAAAGGCTGTAGAAGAAGGTGTAGATTGTAGAGGATACTTATCATGGGGTCCTATTGATATCTTAAGCAGTCGTGCACAGATGAAAAAGAGATATGGTTTTGTCTATGTAAATAGAGATAATGATGACTTAAAGGATATGAGAAGAATTAAGAAGAAGTCATTTGAATGGTATAAGAATGTAATAAGTAGTAATGGGGAAGTGCTATAAACAAAGAGGTAATAACATGAAAGTGACTATGAAAGATATAGCGAAAGAATTGAATATCTCTATTAATGCTGTATCGATTGCATTAAATGATAAGCCAGGTGTAAGTGAATCAATGCGCCTAAAAATATTAAGAACAGCTGATAAAATGGGATATATTAATGAAAAACATCATTATCTTTCAGTCTTTTCTAAATCTAATATTTGTATTCTTATGCAGAGCTATTATGCTAATACAGGACATTTTTATTCTATTGTATTACGTTCAATCGTTGAATGTGCAAAACAATTAGGCTATATATCTATTTTGAATTATTTTGAAGATAATCAATTTGAATTCCCAGATTGTATTATAGATAGAAAAGTAGCTGGTATTTTAGTGGTTGGTAAAATATCAGATCAGAATTTAAATCAGTTGAAAAATACAGGTATTCCTGTTGTTCTTGTAGATTATACATCATTGAGGGATACATGTGATTGTGTTTTGACTCACAATAAACAGGGAGGATATTTAATAACTCAATATGTTCTTGATAAAGGATATAAAAGAGTTGGATTTTTTGGAGATTTAGAATACTCTTTAAGCTTTTCTGATCGTTTTATTGGATATAAACAAGCTTTAGTAAATAGAAGTATTACATCCGATATAGAATCCTATATAAATCAATATTCCATCTTACATGGAACGGAGAAATACGTATTAGAAAATGATGTTAATGGCATTGTATCATTACTTAAAAAGAGTGAATTACCTGAAGTTTTTGTGTGTGCCAATGATTCAAATGCATTTATATTGTTGAATGCATTGACTTTAATGAATATAAAAGTACCTGATCAAATAGGTATTACGGGTTTTGATGATACACCTCTATGTAATAAAACAATCCCTAAACTTACTACTGTTCAAGTACAAAAAGAATTAATGGGAGAAATTGCTGTAAGTAAACTTATAGATCGTATTCATCGTGAAAACGATGTTCAAATGACTCAATTATTATCTACTAAAATAATCGAAAGAGATTCATTGAAATAATTATTATTCAAGTTAATCCAGATTGAAATTAAAGTATATGAAAGGCAATTTATCTAAAGAAAACGGTAGAAACCCCACCTCAATATAAATATAGGTGGGGGTTTTCTTCTGTTAATGCATCTAATTGAGAAATTCTAGAGTAAGAAAGTGAAATGATTATTATTCAAGTTAATCTAAGTTGAAATTAAAGTATATGAATGGCATTTTATAATTAGAAAGCGATTACAAAAGGAGGGTTAAGTGATGAATAAAGTAGTAAAACTAATGATTTCTTTGTTTATTGTATTCACAATGTCACTTTCAAATGTTCAGATGACATTCGGATTAACATCTAATGAAGAAATAAGTATTATCAAGGGAAGGTTAAAGGAACATTTCTTATCTTTAGATACTATTGATGATGGTTCTAAAGTTAAAACATGTTATGTTTCTAAAGCAAGCGATTATCTAAAACTTATAAAAGAGGATGGTTCTTTTGATGATGTTAATTATAAGGCAAATAATAATGCTGCAAATGGAGCAGCATGGTCTCCTTATCTAGCGTTAGATCGTCTTCAAGCTATTTCTATAGCTTATAGTAAAGAAGGTAATGCCTTATATAAAAAGCAGGAAGTAGTAAATAAACTAGAGAAAGCTATAAAATATTGGGCTGAACAAAATCCTCGTTCAACAAACTGGTGGGAAAATCAAGTAGGCGTACAGCTTCGTTTTTCTAGAATGGCTCTATTTCTAGAAGATGTTGTAGGTGAAGATACAGAAAATATCATGTTAAAGAAGCTTTTAGAAAAAGTACCAGTTAAATATGGAACAGGTCAAAATAATCTATGGTTTGATCAAAACTATCTTTATTATTATTTGTTGACAGAAGATTCTGAACATTTACATGATATGATTAATAATTATCTAAGTTATTGTTTAGTCACACAAAAAGATGATAAAACATCTGAAGCTGTACAAGTAGACAACAGTTTTTATATGCATGGTAAACAGTTTTATTCAAATGGCTATGGAATGTCTATGTTTAGAGATATGAGTTTCTGGATTTATATGTTGAGAGATACTTCATTTTCATTAGGAAAAGATGTTATTAATCGTATGGCTGATTATATGATTAATGGAACAAGCTGGACAATTAGAGGAGATATTCAAGAATTATATTTAGGTTATCGTGAATATAAATATTCAGTTGGTTATAAGAATTATGCAGCTGAGTATAGTGAGCCATTAAAAAGAATGATTGCTTCTGATAAAACACATGCTAAAGAGTATCAGGACATTTTGAATAATATCGAAAACCCACAGATTACAAATGGTAAAAATGGAAACTACTATATGTGGAGATCAGGTTATGCATCCCACATGAGAAATGATTATGGAGTTAATATAAAAATGGATTCCAATGAAATCATTGGAGGAGAATGGAGAGGAAGCTGGCCTAATGGAAATAAAGGTCAACTCATTTATTGGACTTCATCAGCAGCATCTACTATTAGTGTTGATGGTGATGAATATACTACTGTTTATCCAACTTATGATTGGGCACATTGTCCTGGAACAACAACTGCTGCAAGATTAGTACAGGATTATTCTAATTCAGGACGTTTTACTAATGGAACAAGTCATACTATCGGTGTATCGAATGGACAGTATGGTGCATGTGCTTATGCAATGGATAAAAAAGGAACACAAGTAAAGAAAGGATATTTCTTCTTTGATGATGAAATTGTAGCATTAGGTTCAGGTATTACATCTAGTGAATCAGTTGAAATCCATACAACACTTAATCAGGCAAAAGCTGATAATGTTTTAGTGGATGGAGATGTGATTTCTCAAGATACTACTAAAACTATTAAAAATAGTAAATGGATTTACAATAATAAAGTTGGATATGTTTTCCCAAATGAAACATCAGTAACTGTTTCTAATGCATATCAGAAAGACAATCCTTCTTTGTGGGCAGAAGAAAAGAAAGCTTCTACTCCAAGAACATTTAAAGCATATATTAATCATGGAATAAAGCCTAGTAATCAGTCATATTCTTATATTATTCTGCCAAACAAAACAAGTAAAAAGGTATCAGAATATGCTGATAATAATCCAATCACTATTGTTGCGAATAATGAAAGTGTTCAAGCAGTTAGAAATGAAAATCTTAAACAGACACAAATAAATTTCTATAAAGCAGGGACATTAGAATATAAAACAGGATATAAAGTAACCGTTGATCAGCCTTGTAGTTTAATTATTGATGAATCTGAAGATCAAAGAAAAATCACTCTTGCAGCATCAGAAAATCAAAGTAATACTACAATTCAAGTTAAACTTGATTATGGTCATACTACTACAAAAACTGACTTAATTACGCCATCAGCACCATATACAGGTTCATCTATGACTTTAAATGAAAATGATAGTAATTTGTATAATGCTAGTTCATCTTTATCACCATATGATATCAAACTAGCTTTTGATAATGATATAAGTACTTATTGGCAGAGTAAGTCTAATGATGAAGAATGGGTCAGCTTTTATGCTGGTAATAGTTATATTTCAGAATTAAATATCAAGTGGGGAAATCATTATGCTTCAGATTTTGATATATATACATCTAAGGATGGTAAAACATATACTTATTTAAAATCAGTGAATCAAAAAGATGATTTGAAAGACTCTACTATCAGCATAGGCGGTATATACCCTTATATAAAGATAGTACTGAAGAAAACTAAGGATCCTAATTATCAAATTAAAGAAATTATCTGTAAAAGTCAGGATGCATTAACATATAAGAAACCTGTTGAAGTAAGTTCTCAATACAATGATGAATTAAAGAAAGAGAATGCTGTTGATGGCAATACAAATACACGATGGGGTTCAAAGAGAGATAGTAATGATAACTGGATTATTGTAGATTTACAGAAAAATTGTTCAATTAAGGCTTTAAATATTTTATGGGAAGCCGCATGTTCAGATGAATATAGTATTGAGATTTCTTTAGATAAGAAAAACTGGACTACTGTAAAAGATAAATTGAAATCAAATCAATCATTATATGATCAATATTTATTTGATGATAATGTTTATGGTCGTTATTTAAAGATACATTCTACAAAAACTAGAATTGTTAATGGAAAGAATTATGGAATTAGTATATATGAACTCGTTGCATATGGAAGTGAAGAACAAGAAGATACGAATTATAGTAATATCGCATTAAATAAGTCAGTAGAAACAAGTTCACAATATAATAATGAATTAAAAAAAGAAAATGCTGTTGATGGTAATATTAAAACACGTTGGGGATCAATTAGAAACAGTGATGATAATTGGATTATTATTGATTTAGAACAGTATTCAATAATTAATAAGATTCAAATTGATTGGGAAAATGCATGCTCTGATGATTATACAGTAGAAGTATCTACTGATAAGAAAACTTGGCAGGTTGTTACTGAAACAAAAACAAACACATCATTAAGAGATATTCATACATATGATTCATATATTTATGGTCGATATCTTAAAATTCATTCTTACAAAACACGCCGTGTAAATAATAAGAATTATGGTATTGGTATTAATGAAGTAGCAGTATATGGTGATAAATCATCAGGAGTTAATGAAAATCAAAACATTGCATTAAATAAACCTTCATATTCATCTAGCACTTATAAGAGTCAATATGGTTCTGAAAAAGCATTTGATGGAAGTGTAGATAAAACATCTGGTAAAGAATCAAGATGGGTTTCTCAGAGAAGAAAGGATAATTCTGGTAAATATGTTGATTATCAATGGATTTATGTAGATTTACAGAATTACTATGATATTTCAAAAATAGTTTTAAATTGGGAAGCAGCATGTGCTAAAAGTTATAAAATCCAGATTTCTTCAAATGGCAAAAACTGGAAGGATATTACTTCAGTAAGTGATGGAAAAGGTGGTAAAAGAGAATTTGACTATACTGACAAAACAGTAGCTAGATATGTAAGAGTAGAATGTCTAGAACCTTCTACTGTTTATGGTTATTCATTATGGGAATTTGAAGTATATGGTAATAGAGTTAAACAGCCAAAGACTACAAATTTAGCACTAAATAAGAAGTCTAGTGCATCTAGTTCATATAAAGCACAATATGATTCTTCTAAGGCATTTGATGGAAGTGAAGATGCTACTTCAGGAAAGGAATCTCGTTGGGTTTCTTTAAGACAGAAAGATAATAAGGAAGATGTTTCAAATCAGTGGATTTCTGTTGATCTTGGAGATTATTACAATGTTAATCAGATTAAGTTAAATTGGGAAGGAACTGGAGCAGAGGAATATAAGTTACAGGTTTCTTTAGATGGAGAAATATGGACTGATATTACATATGCACAACGTTCTAACGGTGGTATTGAAACATATAATTATAATGGTGTAACAGCTAGATATGTGAAAATGCAGGGAATTAAACCTAACAGTATTTATGGATATTCATTATGGGAATTTGAAGTATACGGAGATTCACTTGATAAATGTGAACTAACAAATTTATATTACATGAATGTCAATATGGATACTTCTATTTATACACCAGAAACAAAAGAAAGATTCAATCAAGCATTGAATAATACCTATAAGGTGATCAATGAAAATGTTGATTCTTCTACGATATTAGAAACAAAACAAGAGTTACTAGATAGTATTAATAATTTGAAATTATTGGCTAATTTTGATTATTTGGGTAGTTTAATTAAAGAATGTAAAAATCTTGATGAATCAGTATATACACCTGCTACTTTTGAAAAATTGAAAGATAAGTTACAAGAAGCTGAAATAGTCTACAATGATAAAAATAGCAGCCAGGAAAAGATTGATTCTATTTGTGAGGAACTTGTTGAAGCAAAAGATAAATTGATTTTCAAGAGCGATAAAACAGATTTAATTGCATTGGTTGATGAAGTGAATAAGCTTGATCGTTCATTGTATATAGATGCTTGTGTAGAGGAATTAGACATTTATTTGAATAAAGCACAAGAAGTAATAAATGATGAAAATGCGAATGAAGAATCTGTTTTAGAAGCATATAAGAATTTGTCTGATGCAAAAGATCTTCTTGTGACTAAAGAATCTTATGAACATCTACAAGAATTGATTACAAAGGCATTAGACATTGATGAATCTAAATATACAGAAGAGTCAATTAAATTACTTACAGACAAGAGAAAGCAAGCTGAAGAAGCTTATAAAGAATCTGTTCCTCAAAATGATAAGGTACAAAAGGCAATATTGGAATTAGAGGGTGTTTTAAATGCTTTAGAGAAGAAGATTGATTACTCTCAGTTAATAGCTATTATTGATAAAGCTGAATCTATTGATCAAACGAAATATACACCTTCATCATTGTTGATAGTGAATAATGAAGTACTTAAAGCGAAAGCACTCATAGATAAAGCTGATGTTACTCAAGAAGAAATTGATGAAATGGTTAATACCTTATCAGAGGCTATTGATCATCTTGTTTTAAAAGCAGATAAGACAAAACTTGAAGAGTTGATTTCAAAAATTGATGCTTTAGACATGAGTAAGTATGAAAATACAGATTCTTTAATTACAGTATTAAATCAAAGTAAAGAAGTATTAATGAATGAAGAAGCTACACAAAGTGAAGTGGATCAAGCTTGTGAAATGTTGAATGCTTCATATAAACAGCTTAAACTTAAGTCTGATAATATTGAAATAACAGAAATACCAACTCAGAGTACAAATAAGACTAATAAAAATGAACAGATTAAGACGGGTGATACTACTTATATTAATATGATTGGATGGTCTTTATTGATTATGATGAGTTGCTTAGGAATATTCTTTATAAGAAAGAGAGTATATTAAAAATAAAGAACCTTTAATTTTTAAGGGGGGGTCAATAGAAAACTCGCTTTAAATATTTGG
>NZ_UQGV01000053.1 GCF_900540665.1 uncultured Catenibacterium sp.
TACTATTCGATTTTAAAAGAAAAGACTGTTAACATTTAGTTTGTCAACAGTCTGAAAACAGGGATTTAAAATCCCTGTTTTTTTAGTATACACAATGATATGACATCTCTTTATTTTATATTGTGATTAACCACGCACAAAGTAACGAGAAACAAATTCCATATTGATCTCTTTGATTTCTCTTTTCCCTTCTATATAATCTTCATACATTTCAAAAGGATCTCCAGCTCCAAATAAACCACAGCCGCTGCAGTTCTCACATCCTGCAGAATCATTACAGTCCAATGCTTCCTGTATGATTCTTTTTCTTTCTTCTCTTGTTGTATCTTTAATAAGTACACTCTTCATATCCATCACCCACTTCTAGTATAGAAATAATAGATGTAAACATCAAGTGATATACCTATCTTTTTGATATGTATTAAATATAAAGAAAAGAGATAGCATTTCTACTATCTCTTTCGTATAAATTATTCAGCAGCATCAAAATCTTTAGCAAGTGCTTCTGCTCTTGCACGACGGCGTTTAGCATCTACTAGACACTTATCGAATAATGCTTCTGCATTTTCAGGATTGATCTTAACTAACTGAGAGAATCTGTTTTCACTCATTAAGAAGTCTTTGAACTTAGAATAATCAGGAGCCTTAGAATCAATTGTAAGTGGGTTCTTACCTTCTTCAGTTAAGCGTGGGTCGTATCTTAATAAGTTGAAGTAACCACATTCAACAGCCCATTTTTCCTGTCTTGAAGAGTTGATTAATCCACCCTTGATATGATGTTCATTACATGGTGCATAAGCAATAATTAATGATGGTCCATCATAAGATTCAGCTTCCTTCATAGCCTTAATAGCCTGCATTGGGTTAGCACCTAAAGCAATCTGCGCAACATATACATGACCATAAGCCATAGCAATCTGAGCTAAGTCTTTCTTAGCAACCTTCTTACCACTTGCAGTGAACTTTGCAATAGAAGCAGCCTGTGATGATTTAGAAGACTGTCCACCAGTGTTAGAATATACTTCTGTATCAAGAACTAATACATTGACATTCTGATCATTAGCAAGAACGTGGTCTAATCCTCCGTAGCCGATATCATAAGCCCATCCGTCACCACCGATGATCCACTGTGACTTAGTGACTAATTCACCCTTCATATCAAGTAATTCCTTGATAGGTTCATTAGCTGAAGCTTCAAGTTTTTCTACTAACTCATTATAAAGAGCCTTTTCTTCAACTCTCTGACCCTTAACAGCTTCATATTTTTCAAGAACTTCTTTTAATTCTGGTTCTACATCATTCTTGTTTGCTTCAATGATTTCTAAGATATGTTTAGACATGTAGTTTTCTGCAAGCTTCATACCGAAACCAAATTCAGCATTATCTTCGAATAATGAGTTAGCCCAAGCCATACCATGACCATTCTTATCAGTAGTACATGGAGTAGATGGAGTTGAACCAGTATAGATTGATGAACATCCAGTAGCGTTCGCAATTCTCATATCAGAACCGAATAACTGAGAAGCTAAACGATAATATGGAGTTTCACCACAACCAGCGCAGGCACCAGAAGCTTCAAAGTAAGGCTTCATGAATCCAACACCCTTCACTGTAGTTGTAGGATACTTGTCATCTCTATATTCTACGTTGTTGTATACATATTCAGATAAAGCAGAATGTTCTAATTCTTCCTTAACTGGAACCATTGTAAGTGCCTTTTCACCACGTTTACCTGGACATACAGCTGCACATAATCCACAACCTACGCAGTTATCAGGAGAAACCTGGATACGGAATGATAATCCTTCAACACCCTTACCAATTGGTTTTAATACATCATTAGTAATATCTTCTGGTGCATTCTTGATTTCTTCTTCAGTCATTAAGAATGGACGGATAGTTGCATGAGGACATACCATTGCACACTGGTTACACTGGATACAGTTGTCTTTTTCCCACTTAGGAACATGGATTGCGATAGCACGTTTTTCTTTAATTGCAACACCATTCTGCATAGTACCATCAAGCTTATCTAGGAATGCTGAAGTTGGAAGGTCATAACCTTCAAGAGCATTGATAGGAGCTACAAAGTTATCAAAGTAATCATCACCAGTTGGTTTTCTTAATGGTAATACAGTTAAGTTAGACCATTCTGGATCTACAGTTACTTCTTCAATTGCATCTTTACCTGCATCGATAGCCTTATAGTTAGCCTGGACGATATTTTCACCCTTGTTGCTGTAAGACTTCTTGGCCATTTCTTTCATCTTAGTAACAGCTTCTTCGATTGGAAGAATCTGTTCATTTAATGCGAAGAATGCTGACTGTAGGATAGTGTTTGTACGTCTACCCATACCGATTTCACCAGCAATCTTGTTGGCATTAATAATATAGAACTTAGCATGCTTATCTGCTAACTGTTTCTTTACTCTATTTGGAAGGTAATCAGCGATTTCTTCTTTAGTAAATTCAGTATTTAATAAGAAACGTCCACCATCTTTTAAGTTCTTCAACATATCATACTTTAAGCAGTAGTTGTCTAATGAACAAGAGATGAAGTCTGCTCTATTTACATAGTAAGTTGCTCTAATTGGCTTATCACCAAATCTTAAGTTAGAACGAGTAGCTCCACCAGCCTTCTTAGAGTCATATGCGAAATAAGCCTGGCAGTATAAATCAGTATTATCACCAATAATCTTGATAGAAGACTTATTTGCAGATACAGTACCATCAGAACCTAAACCATAAAATAAGCACTGAGTAACACCAGAGTTGATATGGAATCCATGAACATCAGGTAATGATAAATGAGTTACGTCATCCTTAATACCAATTGTAAATCCTGTAAATGGATTATCTGAATTTAAGTGATCATAAACAGCCTTGATATGCTGAGGTGTAGTATCCTTAGAACCCATACCATAACGACCACCGATAACTAATGTATCAGCATCTCTAATGACTGAACATACATCAAGGTATAATGGTTCACCAGTAGCACCCATTTCCTTAGTACGATCAAGTACAGCAATCTTCTTAGCAGTTGCTGGTAAAACAGCCTTTAAATATTTTGCAGAGAATGGTCTATAAAGGTGTACTTTGATAACACCAACCTTTTCTCCAGTTTTAGCCATTTCATCAATAGTATCTTTAATAGTTTCAGTTACTGAACCCATTGCGATAATAACTCTATCTGCTTCTGGATCACCATAATATGTAAATGGTGCATATTCTCTACCAGTAATTTCAGAAATCTTCTTCATGTAATCTGCAGCAATTTCTACAACTGCATCATAATGCTTATTCTGAGCTTCTCTGCTCTGGAAATAAATATCATCATTATCTGCACCACCACGTTCTACTGGGTTAGTATGTGGGTTAAGTGCGTTTGCTTTAAATCTCTTAATAGCATCATGATCTACTAATGAAGCTAAAGTTTCATAATCAAGAACTTCTACTTTCTGAATTTCGTGAGATGTTCTGAAACCATCAAAGAAATGAATAAATGGCACACCCGCTTTAATAGCAGTTAAATGTGCAACACCTGCTAAATCCATAACTTCCTGTACAGAATGTGAACAAAGCATTGGTATACCTGTCTGACGGCAGGCATAAACATCCTGATGATCCCCAAAGATATTTAATGAACTAGTTGCAAGAGCTCTTGCAGCTACATGGAAAACACCTGGAAGCATTTCACCCTGAATCTTATAAAGGTTAGGAATCATTAATAATAGACCCTGAGATGCAGTAAATGTAGTAGCTAAAGCACCACCCTGTAAAGCACCGTGTACAGCTCCAGCAGCACCAGCTTCTGACTGCATTTCAACTACGTTTACAGCAGAGCCAAAAATATTTTTTCTTCCCTGTGAAGCCCATTCTTCAGCATGTTCAGCCATTGGTGAAGAAGGGGTAATTGGATAGATACTTGCTACTTCAGAAAATGCATATGCAACATGAGCGGCAGCAGTATTACCATCCATAGATAAATACTTCTTAGACATAATCTTTCAATCCTCCTTATTTATCATTATACGCTGATATGCAATAAAATACTATAATTAATTGTAAACCTGTATTTATCTAATAAATAAACATAAAATCCTACTTTCTATCAAATGCATTTGATGTTAAAATGGGAGTGAAATAAACAAAAGGAGCATAAAATGAAAACAAAAAACTGTTTTATTGGTCAGTCTGGTGGGCCTACGGTAGCCATCAATGCCTCTCTTGCAGGTATTATCACAAAATGCCAGGAAGAAGGATTTACTCATATCTATGGTATGATTAATGGTGTCCAGGGACTATTAGAAGATCACTTCATGGATCTAGGTACAACATTTGATTCTGAGGAAAAAATTCATGCATTAAAGCATTCCCCAGCAATGTATTTAGGAAGCTGTCGTTATAAGCTGCCTACAGTAAGTGATGATAAAGACACTTACGACTTGTTATTTAAAAAGTTTAATGATTTAGAAATTACTGATTTCTTCTATATTGGTGGAAATGACTCTATGGATACTGTTGCTAAACTTGCAGCATATGGAGAAACAATCAATTCCCCTATTCACTTCATCGGTATTCCAAAGACTATTGATAATGATTTGATGGGTACAGATCATACACCAGGCTTTGGTTCAGCTGCAAAGTATGTAGCAAGTTCTATGTTAGAAATTGCTTATGATTCTTCTATCTATAAGCTAGATGCTATTACTATTGTTGAAATTATGGGACGTAATGCAGGATGGTTAACAGCTGCAAGCGCACTTGCAAGAACTGAATGCAATGACGCACCTGATTTGATTTATCTACCAGAAGTGGTATTTAATAAAGAACGTTTCTTAAAGGATATCGAAAAAAAGTTTAAAGAAAAGTCTTCTATCATGATTGCTGTGAGTGAAGGTATTCATGATGAAAATGGAAACTTCTTAGACAGTGGTGATTCACAGCAGTATGATGCTTTTGGTCATCCTATTCATTTTGGTACAGGCAAGGTATTAGAAAACATCTGTAAAGAACATTTTGGATGCAAAGTAAGAAGTATTGAATTAAATGTATTACAGAGATGTGCAATGCATATTGCATCTCAGGTTGATATCGAAGAATCTTATCATATTGGTAAGAAAGCTGTAGAAACAGCTCTTGCTGATCATACAAATGTGATGATGGGTGTTAAGAGAATAAGCAAAGATCCTTATAAGGTAGAATGTATCTATAGTAATGTACAGGATATTGCGAACCTAGAACAGAAAGTTCCAGTTGAATGGATCAACAAAGAAGGTAATGATATTACTCAGGAACTTTATGACTACTTATATCCACTTATCCAGGGTGAAATTGCCATCACTTATAAGAATGGTATCCCTTCTTATATCGATATCACTCATTTAAAAGAAAATTAATTTTTCAATAAAGTCCCTTAAACGGGACTTTATTTTATTATAAGTTAATTTTAGCTTAATTTTATTCAATTTCTTGTTGACGAGTCTATATATACATGGTATTATGGGTGAGCAGTCACGAAATGGGCCTGTAGCTCAGTTGGTTAGAGCGCACCCCTGATAAGGGTGAGGTCGATGGTTCAAATCCATTCAGGCCCACCATGTTTATTTAAAATCTTTTGGGGCCTTAGCTCAGCTGGGAGAGCGCCTGCTTTGCACGCAGGAGGTCAGGAGTTCGATCCTCCTAGGCTCCACCATTTAGTACATCAAACAGACACATATGTGTCTGTTTTTTTGTTTTATTGTGTAATAAAAATCCATAGTCCTATAAGGGATTATGGATTTTTTTATTTAGTATCCTGCACCTGTATCTGTATTCTTCAAGATTTTTACCAGACGGCTTGTACCAAGTCTATCAGCACCAAGTTCAATGAACTTTTCAGCATCATCAAATGAGCTAATACCACCCGCTGCTTTCACCTTAACACCTTCACCTACATGATCATGCATAAGCTTTACATCATCAAATGTAGCACCTGCAGTAGAGAATCCTGTTGATGTCTTAATGAATTCTGCACCTGCATTTGTGACCAATTCACACATCTTGATCTTTTCTTCTTCTGTAAGAAGGCATGTTTCAATAATAACCTTTAAGATCTTACCATCACATGCTTCGTGAATCTGACGAATTTCATCTTCTACTTCTTCATATCTCTTATCTTTTAAGAAGCCGATATTAATAACCATATCAATTTCAGAAGCACCATTTGCGATAGCATCCTTTGTTTCAAATACTTTTACTGCAGTTGTACTGTATCCATTTGGGAATCCAATAACTGTACAGATGGGAAGTTTACCATCTACATATTCTGCAGCCTGCTTTACATAAGCAGCTGGAATACATGCAGATGCTGTACCATATTTGATTCCATCATCTAGGATTACCTTAATGTCTTCCCAAGTAGCACTCTGAGCTAATAATGTGTGGTCTACTTTTTTTAAAATTTCATTTGTATTCATTTTATTTATACCTCTCTTTACATATACCATTATAACAGTTTATCAAAAACAAAGTAACCAAATGTGTTCTCTGGCATCTTAATTCCAAAAATTTATGTAGTTATTGCACCTATAATCGTAAATGTATCAGTTTCTTCTAGGTCCCCTGTTTTTTTTCTGAGATAGATTTCTTTATATGCAGGGGTAAGATGCAGATTCTTATTTGATTTAGCCATGATAATAAGCCTTTCATGAAATAGAGAAACAGACATCATAATAATTATATACCTGAAAGAGAAAGATCAACTGGAAAGAAGTGAAAGACTAAACGCAACTTTGACCTGCCTAAAGTGGAATTTAACTTTTCACTTTAGAGAATCAGATTAAATGCTAGTTTTCTTTGTTTCCATATTCCTAAAATGCTATAATGTGTGAAATATCTTTGTTCACTAGGAGGTTCATATATGTTAGATGCATTTGCGAATAACTGGACAATACTTGTTATTTCCTTCTTTATTTATAGTTTCTGCGGCTGGATTTGGGAATCACTTGTCTGCCCCATTGCCACAGGTCATAAGATTCATAATAGTGGCTTTTTAACTGGACCTTGTATTCCTATTTATGGTTCAGGTGCGATTGTTGTTTGTGTTCTCTTTCCTGTTTCTAAAGACTGGTCTCTTATTTTTATTCAAGGTGCGATTGTAGCCTGCTTTATAGAATACTTAACATCTTATTTTATGGAAAAGATGTTCCATGCTAGATGGTGGGATTATTCTCAAATGAGATTCAACTTAAATGGTCGTATCTGTTTAGAAGGTTTCTTTATTTTTGGTTTCTTTTCTGTCACTGCCGTAAAGAATGTACAACCACATCTGACTCATATGCTTATTCAATATGATTATATACCTATGGTGATTGCTTCTACTGTTTGTATCACTTTATTTACAAGTGACTTCATTACAACATTTGTTGAAGCCACTCATCTTGCGAATAAATTAGAAACAATTTCACAAGATCTTAAGAACTTTGCGAATGAACTAGAATTAGATATACATTCTGAACTTACAACTGATGATATCTTCAAGATTGCCAATCAATTAAAAGATAGTCATCGTGAACATCTTATTAAGAAGTATTCACATCGTCGATTAGTTAAAGCTTTCCCTGACATTTTAAATAGATATCATTCAAAAACTCAGAAATAATGCATCTGAGTTTTTTTCTTTGTTGTAAACGTTTATAATAATAAAAGGAGGTATAATCATGGAAAAGAATGCATTATTTAAACTCAGTTATGGTTTGTATGTATTAGGTGTAAATGATGGTGAGAAGCCTAATGGCTGTATCATCAATACAGCTGTACAGCTCACAAGCAATCCTTATCGTATTGCAGTGACTGTGAATAAAGCCAATTACACACATGATGTATTGCTGAAGTCAAAGAATATGACTTTATCAGTGCTTGATATCACATGCCCTTTTGATATCTTTAAACGTTTTGGTTTCCAGAGTGGTAAAGACGTCAATAAGTTTGATGGTTTTGATATGTATGATTTAAAGGACTCATTACCTTACTTAACACAATATGCAAATGCATATATGAAGGGACATGTTATAGAGACCCTTGATGAGTTAACACATACAATGTTCATTGTCGAACTAGATGATGCTGTTATCTTAAATGATCATGATTCTATGACATATGATTATTATTTTAAGAATGTGAAGCCAAAACAAGAAAAAAAGAAAAAAGGATGGGTATGTAAGATTTGTGGATGGGTTTATGAAGGTGAAGAATTACCTGAAGATTTGATCTGCCCAATCTGTAAACATCCTGCATCTGATTTTGAACCACTATAAGTAGGAGGAAATGGAATGTTTAATGTAAGACAAATAAGTGATGATTTGTATTATGTAGGAGGAAATGATAGACGCTTAGAATTATTTGAAAATGTCTACCCTATTCCTGAGGGTGTAAGTTATAATTCTTATCTACTCGTCGATGATAAGACAGTCTTATTAGATACTGCGGACGCTGCAATTGCACATCAATTCTTGGAGAATGTTGAACATGTATTAGATGGTAAGTCTCTTGATTATGTGGTGGTCAACCATATGGAGCCGGATCATTGTGCAACACTTTGTGATATTGTAGTACGTTATCCTGATGTCAAGATTGTTGGTAACAATATGACATTCCGTATGATGAAGCAGTTCTTTGATTTTGATGTTGATCAGCATGCTGTAGTTGTCAAGGAAGGCGATCAGTTAGAAACTGGACATCATGTATTGAACTTTGTCACTACACCAATGGTACATTGGCCAGAAGTCATGATGACTTATGATTCAACAACAGGTATTTTGTTTAGTGCAGATGCTTTTGGTACTTTTGGTGCACTTCATGGCAATCTATTTACAAGTGAAATGGATCTAGATGAATCATTCTGGGATGAGGCAAGACGTTATTATACAAATATTGTTGGTAAATATGGTGTGCAGGTAACTAATGCCTTAAAGAAAGCATCTACTCTCGATATCTCAATGCTTTGTCCTTTACACGGACCTATCTGGGATGAAGATATTGGCCTCATGGTAGAACATACTGCTTCCTGGGCTGCTTATAAACCAGAAGTAAAAGGTGTTATGATTGCCTATGGTTCTATTTATGGCGGCACAGCCAATGCAGCAGAAATTCTTGCAAATAAGTTAAGTGAAAAAGGTGTTCACAACATCAAGGTATATGATGTATCTAAGACAGATCCATCTTATATCCTATCTGAATCATTTAAGTATTCTCATTTAGTGTTTGCGAGTGCTTCTTATAATGCTGGTTTATTTACACCTATGCAGGCTCTATTAATAGAAATCAAGGAACACCTTCTACAGAATCGTACATGTGTCTTGATTGAAAATGGTACTTGGGCTCCTAGTGCCAAGAAGACTATGAAAGCCATTCTTGAACCATTATCTTGGAATTATATTGGCGAGGAACTCACTATTAAGTCTCGTATGAAAGAAGCGGATTATGAAAAAATTGAGGCTCTTGCAGATGTAATTGTAGAAGATATGAATGAAGAACATCAAGTTAAGGAAGAAGCTCCTGTGCGTAAATGGCGCTGTAAGATCTGTGGTTATGAATATAGCGGAGAAGAACTTCCTGAAAACTTTATTTGTCCTCTATGTAAACATCCTTCTTCAGATTTTGAAGAAATAACTGAATAATACATACAACCAAGTCGAAGAAACAATTGTTTCTTCGGCTTTTCTATTGACAACATATAAACATATTCATATAATTAAATATGTAAAAACGTTTATATGAGGAGGAGCCATGGAAAAGAGAAATGAATTCTTAAATGCGAATGAAGATGTTGTCACAAAGGTTCTAGAGAATCAGCCTGATGATGAATATCTTTATGATTTAGCTGATCTATTCAAAACATTTGGTGATTCGACAAGAATCAAGATTCTTTATGCTTTATTTGAAGGTGAATTATGTGTGGGTGATTTAGCTACTATATTAAAACTCTCACAGCCAGCTATCAGTCACCAGCTCAAGGTATTAAAGGATGCAAAGCTAGTAAAGTTCAGAAGAGAAGGAAAAGTCATCTTCTATTCATTAGATGATGATCATGTAAGAAGTATTTTATCTATTGGAATGAATCATATTGAAGAGTAAAGGAGAAAATAATATGAAAAAGACTTATAAGGTAGATGTGGATTGTGCAAATTGTGCAAATAAGATGGAAGAAGCAGTAAAGAATACTGAAGGTGTTAAAGATGCTACTTTAAGTTTTATGACTTTAAAGCTTAAAGTAGAATTTGAGGAAGGTGTAGATCCTCAGGCAGTTATGGAAGAAGCAAGAAAAAATTGTAAAATTGTTGAGGATGATTGCGAAATCTTCCTTTAATAAGGAGTGGTTGAAATGACAAAGAAGCAAAAAAATGTTTTAAATAGAATTATTATTGCGATTGTCTTATTGATTGTGATTACTGTATTTAAGACTATTGTCCCTATACCAGGTTATGTCGAGTTTATCCTCTATTTAATCCCCTACTTTGTGATTGGACATGATATTTTAAGAAAATCTATTAAGAATATCAGTCATGGTCAGGTATTTGATGAAAATTTCTTAATGGCTGTTGCAACAATCGGGGCTATGTGTCTTGGTGAATATCTTGAAGGTTCTGCCGTTATGGTTTTCTATCAGATTGGTGAATTATTCCAGAGTATTGCGGTTGGTAAGAGTCGTAAGAATATCGCCGCTTTAATGGATATTCGTCCTGATTATGCCAATATTATGGTGAATGGAGAGATTGAAGAAGTAGATCCTGATGATGTAGAGATTGGTAGTGAAATCATTGTCAATCCTGGTGAAAAAGTTCCTATTGATGGAATTATTGTAGAGGGTGATACAACACTCAATACAAGTGCCTTAACAGGTGAAAGTGTTCCTCGTGATGCGCATTGTGGTGATGAAATCTATAGTGGTTCTATTAATATGACAGCACGTATCACTGTTAAAACAACAAAAGAATTTGGTGAATCAACAGTTTCTAAGATTCTTGATCTTGTAGAAAACTCAAGTATGAAGAAATCTAAAACAGAAAACTTTATTACTAAGTTTGCAAAGTATTACACACCTGTTGTATGTTATAGTGCTTTGGCTCTTGCTGTTATTCCTCCTATTGTATTGACTATCATGGGACAGCCTGCACGTGTAGGAGACTGGATTTTCAGAGCCCTCACATTCTTAGTTATCAGTTGTCCTTGTGCTCTTGTTATTTCTATTCCATTAAGTTTCTTTGGTGGTATCGGATGTGCCAGCAAGAATGGTATTCTTGTAAAGGGTTCTAACTACTTAGAAACATTATCTGACGTAAAGTACTTTGTTTTTGATAAGACAGGTACATTAACCAAGGGTGTATTTGAAGTAACTGATGTTGTGCCTGCAGAAGGTTTTGATCAAGATAGCTTATTAGAATATGCTGCTTATGCAGAAAGTGCTTCTACACATCCTATCAGCATCAGTTTAAAAAAAGCTTATAATAAAAAGATTGATAATACTCTTGTAGCCCATATCCAGGAAATAGCAGGTCATGGTGTAGAAGCAGACTATAATGGTCATCATATTCTTGCTGGTAATGCAAAATTGATGAAGTTAAAAGGTATTGATTATACTGCTTATACAAAGGCTGGTACACTTGTATATGTGGCAGTAGATGATAAGTATGCAGGTTGTATTGTGATTTCTGATATTATCAAGGATCATGCAAAAGAAGCTATAAGTGGTTTGAAATCATTAGGGGCTAAAGAAACTGTTATGTTAACAGGCGATAGTGCTTCTACTGCCAATCTTGTGGCCAATACAATTGGCATTGATACAGTACATAGTGAACTTCTTCCTGCTGATAAAGTAGATGAAGTTGAAAAATTATTAAGCAAGAAATCGAATAAAGAAAAACTCGCCTTCGTAGGTGATGGAATCAATGACGCCCCAGTACTCTCTCGTGCAGATATTGGTATTGCGATGGGTGGTCTTGGTAGTGATGCAGCCATTGAAGCAGCAGATGTTGTTCTTATGGATGATGATCCATTGAAGATTTCTCTTGCTATGAAGATTTCTACTAAGACATTAAGAATTGTAAAACAGAATATTGTCTTCGCATTAGCTGTTAAATTCCTCTGTTTAGTATTAGGTGCACTTGGTATTGCGAATATGTGGCTTGCCATCTTTGCAGATGTAGGCGTTATGATTCTTGCAGTAATGAATGCCACACGTGCTCTCTCAATCCATAATTAAGGTATCCTTAGGGATGCCTTTTTCATTGCACAGAGAAGTGCTTTTTACATAATGACCTAGCATTGATGAAAAACATACTTTTGAGTATACTATATTTGAATGGAGGTGTTCTATATGGCAACAACAAACCTAAATATTCGCACTGATAAAGAGATCAAGGATCAAGCGGAAAAAATCTTCAATGAACTTGGTCTGAATATGACAACCGCTGTAAATATGTTCCTAAGAACAGTTATCCGTGAACATGGTATTCCTTTTGAATTAAAACTTGACGCACCAAATAATATTACAGCCACTGCCATTGAGGAAGGTAGAAAAATGATGAAGGATCCTTCTTCTCCTAGATATTCTAGTATGGATGCACTTAAGGATGCATTTAACGTATAAAATGCGATATTCAATTTATCAATCAATTCAGAATTCATGAGTACGCAGACATGCAAACCAGAACTATAACAAAAATAAATAACAGGTGGAAGAATATGCCGTTATATACGCATAACTCCACCTGTTTTCTATTCTGTATATAGAAATAACCATCAACTCATCTAGATGAGTATACCTTGCAGATGATCACATTCATGTTGAATAATCTGAGCTGTAAAGCCACTGTAGGTTTTAATCTTCTTTTTAAATGATTCATCAAAGTAAGAAACTTTGATTGTGTCATAACGCTTCACTGTTTTTTGTCCTATATGAGATAAACACCCTTCTTGATATTCATGATAATTCCCACTTGTTTTAATGATTTCAGGATTATACATAACCTGCATCTTATCATCTTCTAAAAATATAATAACTGCTTTATTATAGCCAATCATATTTCCTGCCATACCGACACATTCATGTAAATGAGCTTTAAGTGTATCTTTTAAATCAGTTCCTATATATAAATCTTCTTTTGTTGCTTTTTCTGCTACCTGTGATAAGAAGAAATCATCCTTTACTATTTCTTTAATCATTCACCTATCCTCCTAAAATATATTATAGCATAAGAAAACAGGCTCTTATGAGCCTGTTAAACATATTATAATCCTTTTTCAGTTAATTCTCTTGCAACATCATCTTTGATTGTTACGCCTTCTGCTTCAAGTCTTGCAATAGTATCTGCAAACTGAGGTAGATATTTCTTATGGGCAATTAATAATTCATCCATAATACGTTTTGCACTTGTACCTGCAACAATCTGTGGATTGATTATGAAAGCCTGTAATAAAGTTCCATAATCACCTGTTACAGCTGCTTCTTCAACACATAATTCCATGTTCTTCATGCACTGTACCCAGCCTCTTTCAGCAGGTTCTAAAGGACCAAATGCGATAGGTCTTGCACCAGTATTGCCAATATAAGCAGACACTTCTACAGCACAATCAACAGGAAGATCAGGCACTGCACCATTGTTTTTAGTTGTAACAACGATATGAGTTAACTTATTTACATAAATAGAAGCAATTGTTTCACAAGCAGCATCACTGTAATGTGCTCCACCACGTTTTGCAAGCTGTTCTGGCTTATGATCTAGGTTAGGATCCTTATATAATTCAAATAATTCATGTTCAGTCTGCTGTACCTGCTGACCTCTTGTTCCAACATTAGGATCATTGTATTCCTTTAAACCATGTGCCAACATTTCTTCTTCACGATAGTAATATCTATGATATCCACAAGGAATCATATTCATACGTAATAACTGTTCTTTAAAGAATGGGATATCATGAATATTAGCTGGGATACCCATATCTTTACCTTCATACATTGCATTGATGATGTCTTTAGTGACTTCATGACCATGTTCATCAAATACTTTATGCCAATGGAAATGGTTTAAACCTGCAAACTTGTAAGTCAACTGATCCAATGTTTTTCCGATTGTTTTTGGTTCATCAATCATAGCACCTACTGGTACGTTACATAAACCAATAACCTTATCCCACTTACCATATTTCATAACTGATTCAGTCACCATTCCACTTGGATTAGTGAAGTTGATCAGCCATGCATCAGGGCATAGCTCCTTCATATCTTCTACAATGCTTAAGATTACTGGAATAGTACGTAATGCTTTGAACATTCCTCCAGCACCATTTGTTTCCTGTCCTAACATTCCATAAGAAAATGGAATTCTTTCATCCTTGATACGTGCATTTAATAAACCGACTCTGAACTGTGTAGTAACGAAGTCAGCACCTGGTAATGCTTCTCTACGGTCTAGTGTAAGATGTACTTTTACATCATAAGGTGAAGCATCCCACATTCTCTGTGCCATTTCTCCTACGATTTCAAGTTTTTCTTTACCATCTTCGATATCACATAGCCAGATTTCTCTGATTGGGAGTTCATCATATCTCTTGATGAAACCTTCCATTAATTCTGGTGTATAGCTGCTGCCTCCACCAATAGTAACGATTTTTACGCCTTCTTTGCTCATTTTTGCGTACCTCCTTTAGCCAACTCTATTATACGTAAAAAGAATATAGAAAACATTAAAATGTAAGCGAAAACAACAGTGTTCCCTTTTTGTTCCTTATTTATAAGGAATATAGGGAACACTGTTCTATTTGATGATGGGGTTATCTGTTTTTCTACCATAATCAGTGAAGATATTTTCACATTCTATAGATGTCACAGTTTTGTTTTCAAGATGCTCATCGTAGCTGGTATTAAAGAAACCTGCATAGAGAACATCTAATAAATAAAGTAATGAAAGATTAAAAGAGAATGTACCTAAATTATCAATCAACTTTTCTCTGGTAGATACATATAAGCAGCAGTCTGACTGACTAGAAAGAGAATTAGTGCCATAGGTTGTAATAGTAATAAAAGGTAGTTTTCTTTCAATTAATTTATGACAGATAAAGAGGCATTTTGATGTCTCTCCAGAATAGCTGATCAAGATAAACAAAGTCTTTTGATCACAATAACAAGCTTCATAAAAAGCTTCATCTATACTATCATCAACATCTACCTTTTTTCCGATTTTCATCATTTTCTCTTTAAATGTATACGCGATTCCCTTTTGGGCGCCGGATACGACAATCGCAATATGTGCGTTCTTTTCAATACGATTGATGGCTTCCTGAAGAGTATCATGATTAACCAAAGAAATAGTATCCTGTAATGTTTCATCATAAAGTAATCCTACTTTATTCGCAATCACAATGTTCTTATCATTTTGTGAGAATGGTCTATTACTATCAATTTCCTGAAAGTGTGTGGATAAGTATCGTATTTCTTCTAAATATTGTTTTTTGAAATCATTAAATCCTTCAAATCCTAACTTCTGAACAAAACGTACAACTGATGAAGGGGCTAAAAATACTTCTTTTGCGACTGTTCTTACTGTCGCTTTTTCTAATAGAATACCTTCCTCTATCAAATATTGTCCTAATCGTTTTTCATTAGGGTTCATCGGACTTTTTTCTAATGCTTCTCTTATTAACATAGTTCTTTAAAAGGAATGAATGGTGCTGTGGTTTTCTCAAGTCTTTTTTCTAAATAAACAACATCCAGCCATTGATCAAACTTATAGCCACATTCATGGAAATGAGCTGCTTCTTTAAAACCATATTTTTCATGAAAAGCGATACTTGCATCATTTGGATAGGTAATGCATCCATAAAGATTCGTAATATTCATTCTTTTGAGATAATCAATCAAAGCGTTATAAAGAAGATGTCCAATCCCTTTATGACGCTTTCTATCATCGATATAAATAGATAATTCTGCAGAATGATCATAGGCACGACGATCATACAATGTGCCTGCATAAGCATATCCTACGACTTCCCCTTCTTCTATTGCGACTAGATAGGGATATTTTTCTAAAGTATGGCTGATACGTTCTGCCATTTCTTTGACTGTCGGTGGTTCTAATTCAAATGTGATAGTTGTATTAAGGACATAGGGTGCATAAATCTTCTGGATAGACTCTGCATCCTCTACTGTTGCGATTCTAATAGTAATCATCATTGCTCCTCCTTATTATTTATCATATTTTATAATATTCTCAAAAAATTATAAAGTATTAAACAATCTACTTAGTACTATTTGTGAAAACAATTTTGTGTCTGATAATCAGTATTTTCTTTTAAAAGATTACGTTAAGATTAAATTTTAAAATTGATTACTTTACAATCGTCGCTTAGAAATAAGCACATCATCTTATAAAACGGTCAATATAGTACGTGACATTATATTTATGCATATGAAGAGAGGGATTCTCTACTGGTTTCGCATAGAAAAAAAGTACCATGTATCACATTTTTTACACGTTTGACAGATGATGAATATGAACCGCCCCTGCCAAGTAGACAGGTGAAATAATTAAAAACATGTACCCTTGCCTGCCACGTAGTGGCAGGCAATTTTTTTATGCATAATGTGCTGCCTTATATTTCTGTATCGCTTTGTTCTCAGGTATTGGATACTGAACTGGATTCTCATTGCACAATGCTTCACTTCTTACTTCATAAGGTGTTCTCACACCAAATCTTCTTTGATATCTTTCATGACTGTAATATCTTACCCATTATTTTATTGCCACTTCTAATTCCTCTCTTATCCTTTAATTCTATATAATCATTATATAACTTTACCCATACAAGTACTGTCCCGCATGCAGGAATTTTATACTTTACTGCAATATCTCTCAGTGATCCGTCTCCAGCTAGATATGCTTCTGTACCCTTCCTTTTAAACTCCTTAGTATATGATTCATTTGCGGGCTTCTCATCGAATGCAGAACAGCCATATGCTTGAAAGATTCTAATCCACCTTTGAACTTTAGTTATACATACATTTATTTCTTCAACTAGACTAGTAACTTATTCACTACCATCTAAGTACCTTCTACATATTTCAATTTTTTCTTCCCATAAAAAAACCTCCTCAGCAAACAGTGATTTTAATTATTTACACTGTCTACTAGGAGGTCATCATATCACGTTGCAGAGCATTATTTTAATTTTAATGTCTGCAGGATAAGTGCGAGGTTATCATTTGTCAAATTGCAGTATTCGATTAAATTCGCCAGTTTATCACACTGTTCGCCGTCACCGATGATGTCGAAACGACTGCGCCAGATTGTTGGTAAGATTCTATCATCATTATCAGGGTCATAATGGCCAAATGAACGTTCCATG